>CANGCZ010000053.1 GCA_947452325.1 Comamonadaceae bacterium
AAATAACTGTCTACCGAATGAAAAGGCACACCTGCCATCACCACCGGTTTGCCTGCAGACTGGCCACGTTGCGTCAAAGTGATGTCAAGCAGATGCGCGGCTTTTTCCGCGTCTTCAAAAAACAGCTCGTAAAAATCGCCCATGCGGTAGAACAGCAGCGTCTGTGGAAAGTCTGCTTTCAGACCCAGGTACTGGGTCATCATGGGGGTGTGCGTTGATGTGTCAGCCATGGTCACACAGCGCTGATCAACAGTTAATTGGCGCTGTCAATGTCTTGACGCAATGTTTCAATCGCCTGCGCCGCCACGGCCTTGTCGGCCACACCGGAAAACTTGGAATAAGGTTGCAGCAAAGTCACCATTTGGCCGTAGACCTTGGGGTTAGCTGCCAGGCATTCACGCTGGTACAAATAATCAGCCTCGCCGGTGAAGTTACCCACCAGGCCACCGGCTTCGGTGACCAGCAGCGCACCGGCGGCCATGTCCCAAGGCTGTAAGCCGGTTTCGAAAAAGCCATCGCTGAAACCGGCAGCCACATAGGCCAGATCCAGTGCGGCTGCGCCGGGACGGCGCACACCTGCGGTGCGTTTCATCACTTCGCCCATCATGCTCAGGTAAGCCGTGAAATCGTCGCCTTCGCGAAACGGAAATCCGGTGGTGATCAAGCATTCCTGCATGCGTATGCGCTTGCTCACGCGCAAGCGGCGGTCGTTCAGAAAAGCGCCGCGACCGCGTGTGGAGGTGAACAAATCGTTACGTGATGGGTCGTACACCACTGCCTGCTCTAAGCGGCCACGGCTTTGCAGTGCAATGCTGACGCAATAAAACGGAAAACCGTGGATGAAATTGGTGGTGCCATCCAGCGGATCAATGATCCACACGTGTTCAGCGTTCGGGTTGCCATGCGTTTTGCCGGACTCTTCGGCCAGGATGCCGTGGTCAGGGTAGGCGTTGAGCAAAGTTTCGATGATGATTTTTTCGCTGGCCTGGTCAACCTCGGTGACGAAATCGTTTTCCATTTTTTTCGACACACGCACAGACTCGACATCCAAGGCTGCGCGGTTGATGATAGACCCGGCCGAGCGCGCCGCCTTGATGGCGATGTTGAGCATGGGGTGAATGGACGATGTGGAAGCAGAGGTGGTCATGAGGGGGAGCGGCAAGCCTGTGTTGAACGCGTACAAGCAGCGTCTGAAGCAAAAAAACGCGCCCGTCAATGCGGGCGGCGACAATAGAGCCATTTTAGTCTCATGCACACACGCTTTATCCTGATCGAAACCAGCCATGCCGGCAATGTCGGCGCAACTGCGCGCTCCATGCGTGTGATGGGCTTTGACGACCTGGTGTTGGTGCGCCCGCGCTGGGCCAATGTGCTGCGGCGCGAAGAAACCATTCAACGCGCCAGCGGAGCGCTGAACGTGCTGGAAAACGCCCGCATAGTCGAAACGCTGGACGAGGCGTTGGAGGGCATGACGCATCTGTGCGGCACGGCGATGACGCCACGGGACTTTGGTCCGCCGACGCGCACGCCGCGAGAGCATTTTTCACAGATTGCCTCGCCCACCCAAACTGGCGGCATGGCTTTGTTGTTCGGTTCTGAGCGGTGTGGAATGTCCAACGAGGATGTTTACCGTTGCCATGTGGCGCTGAGTATTCCCACTGACCCGAACTTCGGGTCGCTCAACATCGCCGGCGCGGTTCAAGTGATTGCGTATGAATGGCGGCTGGCGCTCGGTGGCTTTGCGGTTCAGGACGCGGTGGCGCCTGCTGTGCAAGCCGATGCAGCGCAAATCGCCGGCTTGTTGTCGCATTGGCAACAGTCCCTCACCGACATCGGTTTTCTCGACCCGCAAGCCCCGAAAAAGCTGATGCCACGTCTGAACCAGCTGTTCAACCGAGCGGCTTTGAGTGAAGACGAGGTGCACATACTGCGGGGCATTGCCAAGGCCATGACGCAGTCATCTCAGCGAAAAAGTTAGACTCTTTGCATGTTTTCAAGAATACGCGCCGACATACAAACCATTCTCGACCGTGACCCTGCCGCTCGCAGTGGGTTCGAGGTGTTGACCTGTTACCCCGGTTTGCATGCCGTGGTGCTGCATCGCTTGGCTCACGCCTGCTGGGGCGTGGGTTTGAAATGGCTAGGACGTTTTATCTCAAATATTTCCCGGTTCCTGACAGGCATTGAAATCCATCCTGCTGCAGTCATCGGTTCGGGCGTTTTCTTCGACCACGCCATGGGAGTGGTGGTGGGTGAAACAGCCGAAATCGGCGACGGGTGCACCATTTACCAGGGCGTGACTTTGGGTGGAACCTCGCTTTACAAAGGCACCAAGCGCCACCCGACCTTGGGGCGCAATGTGGTGGTCGGTGCCGGTGCCAAAGTGCTGGGCGGTTTCACCGTCGGAGACAGTGCCAAGATCGGCAGCAATGCAGTGGTCACCAAACCGGTGCCCGCCGGGGCCACTGCGGTTGGCAATCCGGCCCGTATCATCGAAGCCAAAACCGATGCAGTGCGCGAGGAAGTGGCGTCGAAAATGGGTTTTTCCGCTTATGGCGTGACGCAAAATGACGACCCGCTCAGCCAAGCGATTCGCGGGTTGATCGACTACACCGCAGAGCAGGACAAACAAATCGCCATGTTGTGGCAAGCCCTCGAAAAGCTGTCCAAAGACTCAATGAACGCCTCGGATTGCGTGCCGCAGGATGCCGCCAAAAACATACATGCTGACATTGAAAAGTTGAACAAACTGATCGATTGAGCTTTTAAAGTGCAGCGGTTTCAAGCCGATTCTCACCCTATGTCTGCTTTCATCAAATTGCATCCACACAGCCTGATTTTTCAGCGCGCGGATGACGGCAGTTACACCGCAGATTTGTCTTTCAGCGTAGAGCAATACGGTTTGATGGTGCGCGATTGCCTGATCAAGCTAAAGCTGTTTGCGCCTAACGAATTTCACTCTCACTGGTGGATGGTGTGCGAGGACCCGGCGCAACTCAACGTGCCCGGCTTTGCGGTGTTTTTGCGTTCACTGGAAAAATACGTGTTCACCACGCTGAATTATTCGCCGGAAGAAGCGGTCATGCACAGTCCGCAGCCATCGCATTTGCGACTGGTCGGCAGCGCAACCGCCAGCAGCGAATTGTTTTTCGACAAAATGTATTTCGATATCACTCGGGTTGCGTTTCACCTGATCAAGGACTGACGCTCAAGTCGGGGGTGTATAGGCTCTGACAGCAGACTTAGGCCGGAAGGCTTTGCAAAACGCGTCCCGTGTTTGCATATAGGGCCCGCCGATCAAATCTATGCAATAGGGCACGGCGGCAAATATGCCGTCCACCATATTCCCACCTTGCGCATCTTTGAATCCGCCTAAGGTTTCGGTGATGGACTTGGGTTGACCGGGTAAGTTGATGATCAAACTGTTGCCGCGAATCACCGCTACTTGCCTCGACAAAATAGCCGTCGGCACAAAGCGCAGGCTGATCTGGCGCATTTGCTCACCGAACCCCGGCATTTCCTTGTCAGCCACTGCCAATGTGGCTTCAGGCGTGACATCTCGAATGGCAGGTCCTGTGCCGCCGGTGGTCAGCACCAGCGAACAACCGGCATCAACCAAGTCAATCAGCGTCTGGCTGATCAGTGCTTGTTCATCGGGAATCAACCGGGCTTCAAACTCCAAGGGGTTGTGCAAAGCCTGTTGCAGCCAGTCGCGCAAGGCGGGTAAGCCTTTGTCTTCGTAAGCGCCGCTGGAGGCCCGGTCACTGATGGACACAATGCCGATGCGAACCGTGTCTAAAGAGGGATCAGCATTCACGGGTTTTCTGCCTTTTGTGCGGACAACTGATCCCGCACGAGTTTGAAAATATCGCGGTAGGCGCGGCCTTGGCGTGGAAACGCACCTTGGGAGACAGCGCTTTTGTCAGGCAGACCATCTTTGCGGGCTTGTCGAACCAAAGCGCGCAATTGCTGGCTGTCGGTGTCCGGGTGCGCGGCCAACCAGTCGGCCAACGCCTGATCGTCTTTCAGTAATTTGTCGCGCCAATGCTCAGCCATGTGCAATGCCAAGGTTTCTTCGGCGCTGCCGTTGTGTTGCACATCCAACGCGGCACGGATGGCTTGCACCTGATCTGCGTCAAGCTTACGCATCAGTTTGCCGACAAATTGCATCTGGCGGCGCAGTCCCTCAAAGTTGGTGATTTTTTTGGCGTCGCGTATCGCTTCGAAAAGCAATTCGGGCACATGCTGCTGCGCCACCAATTGCTGCATGGCGTCCTGGCGCAGTTCGAGCAGGTCTTCGCCGAGTTTTTGTAACTCGACGCTTTCGCGTTTGAGGTCAGTTTTGCTGGCGCTGTCGCTGCCCTTGAGCTCGCGCTTGAGTTCCAAATCAAGTTCGCTGCCTTCGGCAACAAAATGACCTTTGACGTAATAACCTTTGGTGGGTTTGCGTGACATGTCTTGGGGGTGATGGTGTGGCAAGTATCATAGCTGTCGATATGAAACCACATTCCAACCCCCCATCCACCTCTGACAAAGCCCTGCCGGGTTTCAGCCACAGCCGCGCCCAATTCGAAGCACTGGTCGACAGCGCGCTCGCGCATGCCAAAAAAATAGGCGCGACCGATGCCGCCGCCGAAGCCTCTGAGGGATGCGGATTAAGCGTTTCCGTGCGCAAAGGTGAACTGGAGAATGTTGAGCGCAACCGCGATAAATCGCTTGGCGTGTCAATTTATGTCGGCAAACGTCGCGGCAGTGCCAGCACCTCGGATTTTTCGCAAGCCGCCATCGAGCGCACAGTGCAGGCGGCCTTTGATATTGCCCGCTTCACCGCCGAAGACCCCATGGCCGGCTTGCCGGATGCCGATCTGATTGCGCATGAACACCGCGACTTGGATTTGTTTCACCCTTGGGCCATTAACAGCGAGCAAGCGGCCGAGCTTGCCCTGCGTTGCGAAGCGGCTGCGCTGCAAACCGATGCGCGCATCACTAACAGCGAAGGCGCGGCGGTGTCTGCGCAGCAAAGCCATTTTTTCAGCGCACACACCCACGGCTTTCGCGGCGGCTACGCCAGCTCTCGCCACAGTGTGTCGGTTGCCCCTATTGCCGGTACTGGCGAAGACATGCAACGCGACGCCTGGTACAGCTCCATGCGGCATCCGGATGAACTCGCTGCGCCCGAGGTGGTCGGTCGCTACGCCGCCGAACGTGCCTTGAGCCGTTTGCACGGACGCAAAATCCGCACCGTCAGTTGCCCGGTGTTGTTTGAGTCGCCTTTGGCCTCCGGTCTGCTCGGCGGTTTGGTGCACGCTTTGAGCGGCGGCGCGCTCTACCGCAAAAGCAGTTTTTTGATGGACTCGCTGTGCAAACAAGTGCTGCCCGCGCATGTCCAAGTGCTGGAAGACCCGTTTGTGTTGCGCGGCAAGGGCAGTTCGCCGTTTGATGAAGAAGGCGTCAAAACCAGCGCCCGCCAATTGATACACGACGGCAAAGTACAAGGCTATTTTTTGAGCAGCTACTCGGCCCGCAAACTCGGCATGACGACCACGGGTAACGCAGGCGGATCGCACAACCTGGTCATGACCTCCACGCAAACCCGTGCACAGGACGACTTGAAGGCCATGCTGAAAAAGCTGGGCACCGGTTTGTTCGTCATCGAATTGATGGGCCAGGGCATCAACTATGTCACCGGCGACTATTCACGCGGCGCCAGCGGCTTTTGGGTCGAGAAGGGCGAAATCGCTTACCCGGTGCAGGAAATCACCATCGCAGGCAATATGAAAGACATGTTGATGGGCATACAAGCCATAGGGGCAGATGCTTATAACTACGGCGCCAAGTCGGTGGGCTCTGTGTTGATCAACCGCATGAAAGTGGCCGGCGCCTGAACCGTGTCAGCGGTTCAGCACCACCATGGCGTTGTCCGGCCAGTGTGCCCACAAGCGCTGGCCAATCTCAATGTTTTCATGGTGTCTGTCGGTGTTGGTCACCCATGCTTGTAAGGACTTGCCGTTGCCCATGGTCAATTGGTAGCTGGTGTAGCTGCCGAAATAAGACAGGCTTTCAACCTGACAGGCCAAGGCGTTAAAGGCCTGTTCTGGGTTTTGCAGGCTTAACTGTATTTTTTCCGGCCGCAAAGCCACGGTCACCGGCATGCCCAGGTGACCCGAGATGCCGTGTCCCACGTGAAACCCGCAGACATCGCTGCTGATGACGGCGTGGTCGGGTTGGTCTTGTGCAATCTCGCCGTCCAACAGATTCACATTGCCGACAAAGTCGGCGACAAAACGGCAGTTCGGGTATTCGTAGACCTCGCTGGGTGAGCCCACTTGCAGAAACTTGCCTTCACTCATGACAGCGATGCGGTCGGCCATGGTCATGGCCTCGTCTTGGTCGTGGGTCACCATGACGCAGGTGACGCCGACTTTTTTGATGATGTTGACCAGTTCGACCTGGGTTTCTTCGCGCAGTTTTTTGTCCAGCGCGCCCAGCGGTTCATCCAGCATCAGCAATTGCGGGCGCTTGACCAGACTGCGCGCCAGCGCCACGCGTTGCTGTTGGCCGCCTGAGAGTTGGTGCGGGCTGCGTTTGGCGAACTTTTGCAATTGCACCAGTTGCAGCATGTCTTCCACGCGTTGCGCGATTTCTGCTTTGGCCACGCCGTCGCGCTTCAAGCCGAAGGCCACGTTCTCCCACACATTCAAATGCGGAAACAGCGCGTAGGACTGGAACATCATGTTCATCGGGCGTTCATAAGGCGGCAGGTCGGTGACGTCCTGGCCGTCAAGCCAGACGCGGCCGCTGCTCGGGGTTTCAAAGCCCGAGAGCACGCGCAGCAGCGTGGATTTGCCGCAGCCAGAGGAGCCCAGCAAGGCGAATATTTCGCCGCGCTCGATGTCAAGGCTGACGTCGTTGACGGCGATGGTGTCGCCAAAGCGTTTGCTGATGTGATCTATGCGCAGGTAAACAGGGGAGTCGGCCACGGTTTTGGTGTGAGAAAGGTTGGCGGGCATTGCGTTTGAATCAAGCTCGATTCAAGGCAACCTGAGGGCGATTTTAGGCACTGTCCGTGGCTGGTGTGTTCAAAGGCACAATCTGTGCTACGGACGTGCTGGCAAGAATGTGCCAGGTCTCCCCCCAACCAGGCTGTCACAACATGGAAACCCAAGCTTTTTCGCTGGAACAACGTTTGCAAGAACTGCGCAGCGCCGGGGTGCATTCGGTATTTGCCCAGTTCACCGACATACTGGGCAGCGCTCGCGGCAAACTGGTGCCACTGGAACATGTGCATCAGTTGGTAGACGAGGGCGCAGGCTTTTCCGGTCCGTCCATCTGGGGCACCGGCCTGCCGCGCACCGGTCCACGCTCTGAGTACTACGGACGCATAGCCCCTGAAAGCCTGCAAGCCCTGCCTTGGTGGCCGGGCGTGGCACGTGCGGTGTGCAGTGGTTACGCGGGCGGGCAGGTTTTGCAGACTTGCTCCCGTCAGGTGTTGGCCAGGGTGTTGCAGCAGTTAAAGCAACAAGGAATGACAGCATGGGTAGGCATTGAGCCGGAATTTTTTGTTTTCAAACAGGCGGGCGATAAAAGTTTGCAAGCTGCGGATGACCGGGACACTCAGGCCAAGCCTTCATACGATTTTGCAGTGATGCGTCAGCAAGGCGAGTGGCTGGAGCATTTGCGCTCTCAACTCCGTGCGCTGGATTTTCAACTGTTACAAATCGACCATGAAGATGCCAATGGCCAGTGGGAAGTCAATTACGGCTTCGATGAGATGCTCAAAGCCGCCGACCGCTACATGTTGTTCAAAATGACGGCGCAATCGGTGACTGCGCAGCACGGTATGGTGTATTCGTCCATGCCCAAACCGTTTGCGCACGCGCCCGGCAGCGGCTTGCATTTTCATTTGTCCGTTACTGAAGCCAATGGAAAAGCGGTATTTTCAAACGCGACCGATGCACACGGCTTATCGACGCGGGGAAAACAATTTGTCGCCGGTTTGTTGCACCATGCCCCGGCACTGGCGGCGGTGTGTGCGCCCAGCGTGAACAGTTACAAGCGGTTGGCCGCTTCGCAATCACAGTCGGGTACCACTTGGTCGCCGAATCTGATCGCCTGGGGCGACAACAACCGCACGGCGCTGGTGCGCAGCGTCGCCGGTCGGATTGAATGGCGGTTGCCCGACCCCAGCGCCAATGTGTATGCGGCCTTGGCCGCCACATTGAGTGCTGGACTTCTCGGTATTCAGCAGAATATGACGCCGCCTGCGCCCATAGACGAGGATTTGTACGACATGTCTGTAGCGCTTCGTCAAAAACACAAACTGGCTGCTTTGCCCGCCGACTTGGGTCAGGCTTTG
The DNA here is from genome assembly GCA_947452325.1 of Comamonadaceae bacterium. Taxonomy (GTDB): domain Bacteria; phylum Pseudomonadota; class Gammaproteobacteria; order Burkholderiales; family Burkholderiaceae_C; genus Limnohabitans. The sequence continues at coordinate 8,357 of CANGCZ010000053.1, forward strand.
AACGCTTTGCATTTGGACAAGGTCTTGCGTCAGGCCATGGGTGAAGCGTTTTGTGAGGTGTATTTGGATGTGAAACAGCAGGAATGGCAGGACTGGCAAACCGCAGTCACCGACTGGGAAATCAGCCGTTACGGGCGTGCTTGTTGACGCAGCAGCTTTGCCGGGGTTGATTTTTGCTGAATTTAGTTATGAAATGCGTTATACGCACAACGTGTAAGTAAGCGATGCATAAAAGAATGACCATTACCTTGTTACCGAGCCATGGCCGCTGATTCCGCCAGAGAGACTGAGGCGGGTGAATGGGCCAATGCCTTGGCAAAGGACATGGTGAGTGAAGCGCTTG
>CANGCZ010000054.1 GCA_947452325.1 Comamonadaceae bacterium
TGAAAAGCAACGCGGCATTTCGGTGGCTTCATCGGTCATGCAAATGCTGTACCGCGACCACGTCATCAATTTGCTGGATACGCCGGGTCACAAAGATTTCTCGGAAGACACCTACCGTGTGTTGACTGCGGTGGACTCGGCCTTGATGGTGATTGACGCGGCCAACGGTGTGGAAGCGCAAACCCGCCGTTTGATTGAAGTCTGCCGACAGCGCGACACGCCCATCATCACTTTTGTCAACAAAATGGACCGTGAAGTGCGCGACCCCTTGGACATTCTGGACGAGGTTGAGCGTGAACTCGGCATGCCTTGCGTGCCCATGACCTGGCCGGTGGGTCAAGGCAAAAGTTTCGGCGGCATCATCAATTTACGCACCCAAGCCATGACAGTGTTTGAGTCTGGCAGCGAACGCTTGCCGCAAGATTTCGAAACGATTGCGCTGAGCGAGCAAACCGATTTGTCACAACGCTTCGGCTTGGAGTGGGCCGCCGCCATGGACAGCATGGAACTGGCCACAGGTGCATCGCCCACGTTTGACCGCGAAGCTTTTTTGCAAGGCAAACAAACGCCTGTGTTCTTTGGCTCAGGCGTGAACAATTTCGGTGTCATGGAAGTGCTGGACGCATTGGTGGATCTGGCGCCTTTTCCGCAAGCGCGACAAAGCTCTTTGCTGGTCAACAAGCAAATGGTGGAAAAAACCGTTCAACCAGAAGACAACGGTTTTTCCGGCGTGGTGTTCAAAGTGCAAGCCAATATGGATGCCAACCACCGCGACCGCATCGCGTTTGTGCGCGTGGCCTCGGGCAAATATTCACCCGGCATGAAACTCAAAGTGCAGCGCAGCGCCAAGGAGTTGCGCCCCACATCCGTCGTGACTTTTCTCAGCCAGCGCCGTGAAGCGGTTGAAGAAGCCTATGCGGGTGACATCATCGGTTTCACGACCCACGGCGGCGTGCAACTCGGCGACACCATCACCGACGGCAGCAGTTTGCAATTCACCGGCCTGCCTTTTTTTGCGCCCGAATTGTTCATGACAGTGCTGCTTAAAAACCCGTTGCGTACCAAGCAACTGCAAACCGGCCTTGAGCAACTCGGTGAGGAAGGCGCGATCCAAGTGTTCAAACCCGAAGTCGGCGGGCCTATGCTGCTGGGCGCCATCGGCCAATTGCAATTTGAAGTGGTGCAGCACCGCCTGAAAGCCGAATATGACTGTGATGTGAGGTTAGAGCCCTGCCAGTACACCGGCGCGCGTTGGATCACTGCGGACACACCGGCTCAATTGCGCGAGTTCAGCAACGCTTACCCGCAACGCATGGCGCTGGACGCTGCCAATACATTGGCCTATTTGTGCACCTCGCCTTATGACGTGCGTTTGGCGCAAGAACGTTTTCCCTTGATCCATTTCCACCCCTTGCGCGAACACGCCGGATTGGCGCTGGGCTCGGCAGGCTGAGTCAGACATATGCGCAAGTCACTGTCGACAGTATCACTTGCGCCGCTGCTGTGGCTGGCCTTGGGTGCGCTGGTAGCCACCGGCTTGCTGTTGACCACACCGCCGCCCATGGAGGTTCACCGTCCAGCGGCCTTGGCCCAAGCCGCTGACAGCTTTGGCTTGTCAACCGCTGCGCCCGCTGGACTTGAATTCGAAGCAAGCGGTTTGATACCGCAACCACCGGATGCGCCTGCGGCCCACGCCAGCAATCTGCTGGCATTGCCACATGACCCGAGCTATGGACTGGCCGCCTTCTGGTTTGCCGGCAGCAAAGAAGCCGCGCCTGACGTCGGCATTGCCATGTCTTTGTGGTCTCGCACCCAAAACGCTTGGACTCCCGCTGCCCGGGTGGTTGACAGACATCAGGTGGGCGCGGCCTTGGGCAAAGGCATCATGCGCATCGGCAACCCGGTTGCCTGGCTGGACCGTCAACAGCGTTTGCATGTGTTTGTGGTGGGCACAGGCCTGGGCGGTTGGGCGGCCTCGCGCGTGCTGCATTTGCGGCAGTCACAGCCTCAATCACCGCTGAACCCCTTGCAGCCCGCTTTGGAAGCAGTCGGTCAATTGCCCTTGGCTTGGTTGTGGAACCTCAGCCACCTGGTCAGGCACGCGCCGTTGCCGTTGGCCGATGGCGGCATGGTGCTTCCCTTGTATTTCGAATTGGGTGCCAAGTACCCGGTATTCGCCTGGTTCAATGCTGACGGTGAGTTTCAAGGCATGCGCAAATTTACTGACCTCACGCAAGCATTACAACCGGCGCTGCTGGCGCTGGACGGCGACCATTGGCTGGCCTTGCTGCGCCGCCAAAACCAGGACGGGCACATAGGTGTTGTGGCTGTCAGCGATGCCGGTAAGGTCTGGCAAAGACAAGCTGATTTGCCTTTGAGCAACGATGACTCGGCAGTGGCGGCACTGCGATTGCCTGGCGGCGGCTTTGTGATGCTGCGCAACCCGGCCGAACGTGGGCGCAGCCAATTGCTGATGCATTTGAGCAATGACGGTCAAACCTGGTCCTCACCACGAACACTGGAAGACGGCGTTGAAGGCAGCGAATACTCTTACCCGGCCATGACCTGGAGTGATGACCGTCTGTGGCTGAGTTACACCGCTTTACGCCAAGGCATCTCCTGGCAACGCTGGCGCATAAGCCCAAGCCAACAGGGGCAGCGATGAACGATTGGTTGCCCTGGTTGTCAAACACATCACCTCTGCCGGCGTTGTTTGTACAGCAGTTGTTTCATGCCATCGGCTGGCTGGCGCTGCTGAGCTGGGCCAGCGTTTCTTTTGTACCGGTGCAAGACCGGCGCTGGCGCTGGCTGGTGTGCACTGCGTTTTGGACAGTCATGCTGTTGTGCTGGGACGGCTTGTTGTCAGCCTTGGGTCTGGTTTTTCAAACACCCGGGCTGCTCGTCTTGTGCCTGTGCCTGTTGGCCGCGTGGCGCGACACGCGCAGCACACCGTCCAGGCTTTTTTACACCACCCGACCGGCGCCGGTCAGCGCTTTGGTGTGGATAGCGCTTGCTGCTCTCGGATGGCTGCTGTTGTTGGATAACTTTGGTCAGCTGCCGCTGGACATCTACCCCATGGGTTTTTCCACCGGCATAGTCTGGTTGGCCTGGGCATTAGCAATGCTCTGGCTGTTTCTGGCTTACTGGCTGGATGCAGCAGAATGGCAAGTGCAAGCGGCAGGTTGCTGGCTGCTGGCCACCGGCCTGTTTGTCTTCACCCGTGCACCCGCCGGTAATGCCTGGGATGCCTGGTTGGATCCCTGGCTATGGTTGTTTGCCCATGCCAAGTTGCTGCACCTTTGGCGGGTTCAACGCATTCGAAGCAACCATTCCTGACGCCACAACCATTCGCCGGGCCTGGCGATATTGCCTGCATTCACCTGCCCGGGTTTCAAGCGCTGTTCAATGTCCCATCGCATAGCGATACGTTCACAACGCTGCTGTGCTTCACAAGGCAGTTCTGCCGCACCAGGTGTGTGCGCAACAATAAACCAGGTGCCGGGGGATGTGTTCTTGCCTTCACTGAGGGCATTCACTTTGGCCTGGTCCGGCACGAAGCGGTTATTGCCTGGCAATAAAAACTGGAAACGGTCAAATTCACCGTTAAAGCCTTCCGGAACCCATACCGTTTCTGATTCGGGTCGTTGCAATGTATGCCCTTGAAAAGCGACGCGTTCGCCGTACAAGCCGTGCAACAAGGTATTCAAACCCGCGAAAGCAAGCAATGCGCACAACAAACCGGCGTAAGCTTGCGCCTGCTTAGACACACTGATGTAACAACAAAGGGCCAGTTCGGCAAGCAAACACAGGCCCAAGAGCGCAGCCCACGGATCCGGCAGCAAACCCAACGGCCGGGCATGCCAGCCCAACCAGGCCAGCACCGAGAGCATCAGCAGAGACAAGACACCAATGGCCAGCGACGTGGCTTTGGAAACCGATGGCAGATGCAATGCCATGAGCATGGCCAGCGCCGGCATCAAGGGCAAGAGATATCGGCTGGATCGTTGGCTAGGCAATAAAAAAACCACACACCACACCAGTATCCACATCAGCAAAGCCGCACTCAGCGGCTCGGTTGCCGCTCGCACAACTTGCTTGCGCTGTCGCCAGAGCTGCCCTGGCAATGCAAGCAGCAAAGGAAACAGCAAACCGGTATTTTGCAAAGGTGTGGTCAGGTAATCACCCGAGCCTTTCCAACTGAAGAGGTAAGACCAATACCCCTGCGCCTCATTCATCTTGCCGGCGTTTTCCCGCTGCACGAATTCGCTCCAGACTTGCTGCGGCTGCGGGTCTATCAGCAACCAAACCGCAAACAAGCCGAGCGCCAGCGCACTCATCCAAACGGTTTGTGCCGTACAAACGGCAACAGACTGCCAAGAGCGATGAGGTTGAATCAGGCAGCGCAACAACCAGACACCTGCCGCCACCGGCACCACCAAGGCAAAGGATTTGTAAGCCAGGCCCAGTCCAGTCAGCAGTCCCAGCAATGTCCAACACAGCCATTCCGCGCGCGTGTTTCTGATCTGACGCTGGTTGACATCAGCTGCTCGCCACAACACAAAAGCAGGCGCCAGGCTGAACCAGAACATTTCCGGCGCCGTGGTCAGATAAGGCCTGGCGTAGCGAAAAGTGCCCCAAGACAACAACAGACACAGCACCGCAAAAGCGGCCGTTCGCCATTCTCCCAACCAGCGGTGCAGCAACAAGCTCATGCCGACGCTCACCAGTGTCACGTAGATCAGGCTGGGCAAACGCAATAACCACAAGTGCCAATGCTGGCCCCAACCGGTGATCACCATGCTTTGCCAAAATAAAAGCGGTGGCTTGGTGTTGCGCGTGTCATTCAAATCAGAGACCAGGGGTAACCAATGCCCGCTGGCCGCCGTCAGCCTGGCGATATGGTTGTAGACCATTTCATCACCATTACTCGGCATGTAAAGGTTATCCATGCCCCAGGCATAGAGGACTGCGACCAGACATACCGTCAACCACAGCATCCTGGTAGAGGGCAGCAGATGCTCGGATGATGGGATTTTCATTCCCGGGGAGTGACTGGTTTTTGACGGAAAGTCCACCAGTCGTTGGTCAAGTAATTGCTGACACTGGCCACCAGAATAGACAGGACATTGGCGACCAGGTAATACATGTAGGCCGACAGAAACAAAGTCAAGCCGTATTGAATCAATACGCCCAGCCAGCAAGACAAGGCGTATTTCACAAAGCGCTTGAAGGTTGAGCGGTCTATGGCCAGTCGTGCACCGGGTTCGCCTTGCAGACGGTCAGCCCATGTCCACAAGCTGTTCCAGGCAAAGTTATTGACTGTGGCCACGGCAATCGCAAAAGCCAAAGCGAGCGACAAACGCAAGGACTTGTCGGCGATCAACAGCGGTAACACCCATTCCTGCATGGCAAACAAAACAGCGATATTGACCACGGTGCCGGATGCACCGACAGTGGCAAATCGCAGGTAACGCCATCTGAAGATACGCTGCAACAAGGGCTGTGCGGGGCGTAACCATGCAGGCAGCACGACCGGCAAAGGCATGTCAGGCATAGGCAGTATCCCGGGGTTCACACAACGCAAGCTGTGTCAATGCCAGTTCAAGCACCTGCGCCGGAAGAATTTGCTTCAAACATTGGTTGTCACCATCACAAGGCGTGGCCCGGTGGTTATAAGCCGTCAAACACGGTGAGCAGGCGGCATGGCTTTCCAGCGCCACCGCACGCGGTGTCAGCGGGCCGTATAAGGCACTGGTTTCAGGGCCGAAGAACATCAGTGTGCGAATCGGTGTCAAGCTGGCGAAATGACCCGGACCGCCGTCGTTGGTGATGAGTAAGTCACTGTGAAAAAACAAACGGGTCAAGGCTTCCAGATTTTTGGTGTAACCGACAAAGTTCAGGCAGTTGGCGTGGCCGCATTCTGATTGAATGGTTTGCGCCAGCGCCTGGTCTTCCGGCAAACCGATGATGCCCACCGCATAGCCTTGTTCGCACAGTGCCTTGGCCAACACAGCGTAATGCGCAGCCGGCCATGCACGTATGGGCAACAAACCACCACCGGCATAAAACAAAATTCGTTTGTCAGCCTTCATGAACAAGGGGTAATCGCGGTGCAATTCGCGGGTGAAGTCAGACATCTGTCCCTGCGAGAAATGCACTTTCAAACCCGAGTCCAAGGGTTTCAAGGTCACAGGCATGGCTTTGGTACGCGGCATGCTGAGGCTTTGCAAAGCGTCCACCAGCGCCATGAATTGCAAAGTGATGTGTCGGTAAGGGTTGTAGGGAATGGCTGCGTTGAAAAACGATCCACGGTACAAACCTTCCTGGGTATGTGGCGTGAAACCGGTACGCACACGGGCGCCGCAACCATAGGCCAATAAGGCGCTGATGCGTGAAAACAATTCGCAGTCAATCACCGCGTCCAATTTCAAACTGCGCAATCGCCACAACACTCGAACCAAACCGGCCAACAGGCTGAACAAACCGCTGTCATCAATGCCGTGCAAATGCGATTCAGGCGCCAAGCCAAGCAAACGCGCCACCGATTGGTTGCGCTTGAGTTGCAAGATGTGAATTTGTGCATCGGGATGGTTTTTTTGGATGTGGGCAAACATCGGGCCGGCCAACACCATGCTGCCCATTTCAGACAACATGATGACCAGCACTTTTTGTATCGGTTCAGACGGGTTCGGCTTGCGGCCAAAGTACTTGTCCCACAGCGATACCAGGGCACATAAGAAAGGACCGACCCAGGCGTCGATGTGGCGTTGCGTGTTTATATTCATAGTGAGCAACGGGGATTGTAGTCAGCCCGCTGCGATGGACTATCGAGCCAACACAGGCTGCAAAGCCTTACCGGTGTGCGTGCCCAGTTTCACCAGCGCTTCAGGTGTGTCAGCGGCCACCACGCGGCCACCACCATCGCCGCCTTCAGGACCCAAGTCAATCACCCAATCGGCTTCGGCTATGACATCCAAATCGTGTTCAATCACCACCACACTGTGGCCGCCGTCAACCAGGCGATGCAGCACACGGATCAATTTATCCACATCGGCCATGTGCAAGCCCACCGTCGGTTCGTCCAACACATACAAGGTGTGCGGTGCCTGCTGACCGCGCCGGGTGATGTCGTCCCGCACCTTGGATAACTCGGTCACCAGTTTGATGCGCTGCGCTTCGCCGCCACTCAAAGTCGGTGAGGGTTGCCCCAAAGTCAAATAACCCAAACCCACATCTTTGAGCAATTGCAAGGGATGGCTGATTTGCGTCATGGCAGCGAAAAACTCCACCGCTTCATCGACCTCCATTTGCAGCACATCGCCTATGCTTTTGCCGCGCCAGCGCACTGCCAAAGTTTCGGGGTTGAAACGTGCGCCTTTGCACACCTCGCACAATACTTTCACATCCGGCAAGAAACTCATTTCAATGGTGCGCATGCCCTGGCCTTCGCAACCCGGGCAGCGGCCTTCGCCGGTGTTGAAACTGAAGCGCCCGGGGCCGTAGCCGCGCGCTCTGGCTTCCAAGGTGTCCGCAAACAATTTACGGATGGTGTCCCAAAACCCGATGTAAGTCGCCGGGCAACTGCGCGGTGTTTTGCCTATGGGCGTTTGATCGACTTCCAACACACGGTCTATGCTTTCATAGCCACTGACCGCCGTGCAACCCACCCATGCCGGGTGTTTGCCAGCCTCATTCGCTTTGCGTCCGGCCTGGGTGGAGCGCTGCGCCACCACCGCCTGCACATTGGTCAACAGCACATCGCGAGCGATGGTGGACTTGCCCGAACCGCTGACGCCGGTCACCGCCACCAGACGCTGTAGGGGAACGTCAATCGTGATCTTGTTCAGGTTATGCAGAAAAGCACCCGAGACTCTGAGCATGTCTTTTTTAGGGGCGACTAAACGACGCAATTGCGACGGGTGTTGCATGGCGTGTTTCAGATAACGCCCGGTTTGAGAATCTGGTGCGGCCATCAAATCTGCCACAGAGCCTTGTGCGACCAAATGACCGCCGCGCTTACCGGCACTCGGCCCGATGTCGATGATGTGATCCGCACGGCGAATGGTGTCTTCGTCGTGTTCCACCACCACCAGCGTATTGCCTTTGTCGCTGAGCACTTTCAAAGCGTTGAGCAAAATCTGGTTGTCTCTGGCATGCAAGCCGATGGTGGGTTCATCCAGCACATAGCACACGCCTTGCAAATGGCTACCGAGTTGCGCAGCCAATCGAATGCGTTGTGCTTCGCCGCCGCTGAGTGTGGGCGCGCCTCTGTCGAGCGTCAAATAACCCAGTCCCACACTTTCCAAAAATTCCAATCTGCTTTGGATTTCAGGCAGCAGGTCGCGTGCAATATCCGCTTCACGACCGCTCAATGTCAACCCGGCGGCCCAGGTGCGTATGCGTTGCACACTCATGCGCGCGAGTTCGGTGATGGACACACCGGCAAATTTGACGGCGCGCGCCGTTGGGTTCAAACGGGTGCCTTGGCATTCAGAGCATGTTTGATCCGCCACGTCTTCAAGCTCAGGTTCGGCAAAACTTTTTTCGCGACCACGGTCTTGCGGGTCTTGCACAGAATCGTCGAGCGCTGCGCGTTGCTCGCGTGTCAGCGCCGTACCGGTACCGACACAGGAGGTGCACCAGCCATGTTTGCTGTTGTAGGAA
>CANGCZ010000055.1 GCA_947452325.1 Comamonadaceae bacterium
AAGCTGAGTGAGATGTCTTTCAGGATATGGCGCTTGGGTGGCACGATTTTGCCGACCCGGTTCATGGTGAAAACGTATTGGGACATGGAGTGACTCTCTGGACAGTGCGCCACACAGCGTGGCGGCGGGTAACTGGGGATTATCTCTGCTTCATTGGGAGCGGGTAAGCAAGACTTTGTTAGCAAATAAAACACACCCTCAACATCGCCCGGACAAAGCCAAGACCGGCTTGTCTTCGGTAACGAATTAACCTCTGGGATGGTGCTGCGCATGCAACTGCTTTAACCGCTCTCTTGCCACATGCGTGTAAATCGTCGTGGTAGATATGTCTGCGTGACCCAGCAGCATTTGCACCGCGCGCAAATCGGCGCCGTGGTTCAGCAAATGCGTGGCAAACGCATGCCGCAAAGTGTGTGGCGACAGCGGTGCATGGATACCAGCCAGTAAAGCGTATTTTTTGATCAGCATCCAAAACATGACGCGGCTCATGGCCACACCGCGCTGCGTCACAAACACTGCGGGACTGTTTTTGTTAGCCAGCAACTCGCCGCGCGCAGCGCCTAGATACCGCTGCAACCAATCGCCTGCTTCCTCGCCAAAGGGCACGAGTCGTTCTTTATCGCCTTTGCCGGTGATGCGCAACACGCCTTCACGCATATTCAGCGACAACAGCGGCAGGTTCACCAATTCGCTGACGCGCAAACCGCTGGCATACAACAACTCCAGCATGGCGCGATCGCGCAAACCCAAAGCGGTATCGGTGTCGGGGGCGTTCAACAAAGCCTCAACCTGTGCTTCGCTCAGACTTTTAGGCAGACGCTGCGGTTGCTTGGCCGACAACAACTTCAACGTGGGGTCGGCCAGCAAACGGTTATCGCGCAGCGCCCATCGGTAAAAACGCCTGAATACCGTCATGCGCCGGTTGGCGGAAGTGGCTTTGGTGTCTGAGTGACGATGCGCAAAATAAGCTTGCAAATCGGACTCGACGGCTGTCGCCAAAGCAGTGTTTTGCGTGTGCAACCAAAGTGCGAGCGCATTCAAATCACGCCGGTAAGCGGCCAGCGTCAGCGCAGACAAACCGTCCTCCAGCCAGACGCTGTCGATGAAAGCATCAATCAGCGGGTCGGGCGTGTCAGTCGAGCTTGAGTTTTTGCGCATCCACCACCTTTTTGTACACCTGGTATTCGGCTTTCAGTTGCGCGGCAAATTCGCCCGGGCTGTTGGCCACCACGCGCGAACCGCTGGCCTCGATGCGCTTGACCACAGCCGGGTCTTGCAACACCTTGCGCACGGCGGCATTCAATTGCGCCACCAAGGGAGCAGACAAGCCCTTGGGCGCCCAGATGCCGTAAAGCGCCGGGCGGTTGACAGGTTCTAAACCCAGCTCTTTGAATGTGGGCACATCGGGTAACTCGGCCACGCGCTCAGGCGAAGCCACAGCCAGCGCGATCAAACGCTTGTCCTTGATATACGGCAAAGCAGAAGGCAGATTGTCAAAAATGACCGGCACTTGACCGCCCACCGTGTCGCGCAAGGCCGGGCCCGCTCCTGCATAAGGAATATGGACCACGAATGTTTGGGTCAGGCTTTTGAACAACTCCATTTGCAAATGACCAACACCGCCTGTGCCCGAGGATGAGTAATCGTATTTGCCGGGTTTGGCGCGCAGCTCTTTCAAAAACCCGGCCATGTCTTTGGCGGGAAATGAGGGATTGATAGCCAGGACGTTAGGCGTGGCCACCATGTTGATGATGGGCGTGAAATCGGTGAGCGGCTTGTAAGCTATGGACGGGTTGATAGCCGGGTTGGTGGCCGCACTCGAAGCCGTGGTCAAACCCAATGTATAGCCATCAGGTGCAGAACGTGCCACCTCCAATGCGCCGACCGTGCCACCGCCACCGGCCTTGTTCTCCACGATCACCGACTGCCCTAGCAATTTGCCCAGAGGCTCGGCGACGATGCGCGCGATCAAGTCTGTGCTGCCGCCAGGCGCGAAAGGCACGATCAAACGTATGGGTTTGTTCGGGTAAGTTTGTGCATTCGCCACGCCGATGAAAGCGCAGCAAACTACCAAGGTCCATCGAAGAAAAATACAGTTCATCACACCACCACCGGTTCAGGTTCGAGTTGTATACCGAAACGCTCGTACACACTGGTTTGAATGGCTTTGGCCAAAGTCACTACCTCGCCGCCTGTGCAAGGGCTGTCGCGCCCGCCTTTGTTGACGATGACTAATGCTTGCTTGTCATACACCGCGGCATTGCCCACGGATTTACCGCGCCAGCCGCATGCGTCTATCAACCATGCGGCCGCGAGTTTGATGCGTCCGTCGCTCAAGTGGTAGTGCACCAAACGCGGTTCGCGCGCAATGATGTCGGCGCATTGCTCGGGCGAGACGGTGGGGTTTTTGAAGAAGCTGCCTGCGTTGCCCACCACTTGCGGGTTGGGTAATTTGGCACGACGAATGTCACATACCCAGTCAAACACCTGCTGCGGCGTAGGTTCACTGACACCGGTTTGCGCCTGCTTTTTTTCCAAGTCAGCGTAGCCAATGTCGGCACGCCATTTTTTGGGTAATCGAAAACGCACTTGGGTGATGAGTGCGCGACCCAGCAAACCTAAGTCGCGTTTGTCGCTGGCCTGGTGCTTGAACACAGAGTCGCGGTAACCGAAAGCACATTGCGCTGCGTCCAAGGTGAATTGTTTGCCTGTGTGCAAATCGACCGCGTCCAGCGAGTCGAAGCGGTCTTGCAACTCGACACCGTATGCGCCGATGTTTTGCACCGGCGAGGCCCCGACCAAGCCGGGGATCATGGCCAGGTTTTCCAGCCCCGGCCAGCCTTGCTGCAAAGTCCATGCAACGAACTCGTGCCAGTCTTCGCCGGCGGCGGCTTGCACAATCCAAGCCTTGTCGTCTTCGGACACCAGTTGTTTGCCTTGCAATTCAACTTTGATCACCAAGGGTTTGATGTCGCCGGTGATGACGATATTGCTGCCGCCACCCAGCACAAAATGCGGCTCTAGCCGAATCGGGTCAGCCAGCAATGCGGCGACATCCTCCATGCTGCGCAAACGCAGCAAGCGCTCGGCTTTGGCGGCGATGCCGAAGGTGTTGTGGGCTTGGAGCGGTACCTGTGTCTCGATAATCATGTGAGAATTGTCGCATCTGAACTTCTGAAGTACCGACCATGCCCTCTTTTGATACTGTGTGTGAAGCCGACGTGGTGGAAGTGAAAAACGGCGTTGAAAATACCGCCAAGGAAATCACCACCCGATTCGATTTCAAAGGCACGTCTGCCGCCATTGAATTCAAGGACAAAGAAATCACCTTGATCGGCGACAGCGACTTTCAACTCGCGCAGATTGACGACATCTTGCGCAACAAACTGACCAAGCGCAATGTGGACATCCGTTTTCTGGACAAAGGCGATGTGCAGAAGATGGGTGGCGACAAGGTCAAGCAAGTGATCAAAGTGCGCAACGGCATCGCCGGTGAAGATGCCAAGAAAATTCAGCGTGTCATTAAGGACAGCAAGATGAAAGTGCAGGCTGCGATTCAGGGTGAATCTGTGCGTATCACCGGCGCCAAGCGGGATGATTTGCAAGCGGCCATGGCGCTGATACGCAAAGAAATGCCTGATCTGCCGCTGAGCTTTGACAATTTCCGTGATTGATTAGTTGGTTAATTGGGGTCAGGTTCCAATTAACCCTTTCCAATACGGCTTTCCTCACCACGCATCAACTTAGCGATGTTGGCCTGGTGCCGCCACACCAACAAACCGCTCATGATGACAGCCGCGAGCAACACCCGGTTGTCCACATACCAAACCACCTGATGACCTAAAAAATAATAGGCTGGCGCAAACACCGCACTGGCCAAGGCAGCCAGAGATGAATAACGCGTGAAATAAGCGACGATCAACCAGGTAGCAAATGTAGCCAGCCCCAGCACTGGCTCAATGCCAAATAACACACCGGCCGCTGTGGCCACGCCCTTGCCGCCTTTGAAACGAAAGAACACCGGCCAAACATGTCCGGCAAACGCCGCCAGCGCCACCATGGCCAGCGTGCCGTCAGAAAGTCCGTAGGCTGCGCCGTGATGCACGACCGCCCAGACCGGCAACCAGCCCTTCACGCCATCCAGCAACAAGGTCAGAGCAGCAGCGGCTTTGTTACCCGAGCGCAGCACGTTGGTGGCACCCGGGTTCTGGCTACCGTAGGACCGCGGATCGGCCAGGCCCATGACACGGCTGATCAGCACTGCAAACGACAACGAACCGATGAGATAAGCCAGCAGTGTGGCCACCAGGGGATACAACAGCGACGGGGAAATGTCCAACATGTTTTAAACCGCCGGGTCGCGCATTTCCCAGCGAATATCGTCGATGGCCTTGAGCATGTCGGGTGTGAGTGTTTTGCCCCAAGCGTCCAGGTCTTCATCGAGTTGCTGCACCGAGGTCACACCAATGATGGTGCTGGCCACGCGCCATTGCGTATAGCAAAACGCCAGCGCCATGTCAGTTGGGGTCATGCCGTTGTCGCGCGCGAGCTGGTTGTAGCGTTTGGCAGCAGCCAGCGCCTCCGGACGCGCCCAGCGCTGCTTGCGCACGCTTTCATATTTGGCGATACGTCCTTCTTTGGGTGACTTGTCACTCAGAAAACCGGCTTCATCGTACTTACCCGTCAACAAACCGAAGGCCAGAGGTGAATACGCCAACAGCGAAACATTCAGCCGGTGCATGGTTTCATCCAAACCGTTTTCAGGCACACGGTTGACCAGGCAATACGCGTTTTGCACACTGACAATGCGCGGCAGATGATGTTGCTCGGCCAAGCGCACAAATTCGTGCACACCGTAAGGCGTCTCATTGGACAAACCTATGTAACGCACTTTGCCCTGCTTGATCAACCCGGCCAGCGCTTCCAATTGAGCGTGGATGGAGGTGGCGGATTTTTCATTTTTCGGGTCGTAGTACATGCCACCGAACATAGGCACATGGCGCTCGGGCCAGTGAATTTGGTAGAGGTCAATCACATCGGTTTGCAAACGCTTCAAACTGGCGTCACACGAGGCCACGATATCAGCCGGAGTCATGCCTTCTCCCGGGCGAACCCAAGGCATTCCACGAGACGGACCGGCCACCTTGGAGGCCAGGACGATTTTCTGGCGCATGCCCGGGCGTTTGGACAGCCAGTTACCGATGTAGGTTTCGGTTTTGCCAAACGACTCGGCGGTGGGCGGCACAGCGTAAATTTCAGCGGTGTCAAAGAAATTGACCCCACGTTCAATGCTGTGGTCCATGATGGTGTGCGAGGTGGCTTCGTCCACTTGCTGGCCAAAAGTCATGGTGCCCAGCGAAATAGGGGTGACGTGCAAATCGCTTTGTCCCAAACGGACAGGAGTGAGTTCGAGTTTTTTCATGGCTGAAGTTTACGTGGGGGAAACAGGGAGTGAACAGAAGATACCAAGGAACGCTAATTTACTACTTTCACGAGATTTCGATTGACTGCCAAGAACCCATAACTGAGATCCCTATTCTCTTGTCATACAGTCGTCTACCAATGCGAATTACAGCAGCCATTTAAATAATCATCACGGCAAACAGAAAATCAGTTCACAAAACAATCAAGCATGAACAGCAATTCAAACGACAAACTTCCCACAGCCATCGTCACTGGCGCGGCTCGAGGCATCGGTCTGGCAACCACCAAACTGTTTTTGAGCAAAGGCTACCGGGTCGCCATGGTCGACCGGGATGTGCCTGAACTTCAAAACGCTTCAGATGGTTTAAACCCTGTATGGCCGGTGAACTGCGATGTCTCGCAACAAGAACAAGTGAATGCCATGGTGCACAGTGTGTTGCAATGGGCAGGCCGGGTTGATGTGCTGGTGAACAACGCAGGTGTGGCCGATTTTGCCGCCATACAAGACACCACTTTCGAGCGTTGGCAAACCGTGATGCGCACCAACCTTGACGGTGTATTTTTGTGTTCACAAGCCGCACTGCCAGCGCTGCGCGAAAGCCGGGGTTGTATCGTCAATATCGCGTCCATCTCGGGCTTGCGCGCATCAACCCTGCGCGTGGCCTACGGCACTTCGAAAGCTGCTGTGATTCATTTAACCAAACAACAGGCGGCTGAGCTTGGCGAATGGGGCGTGCGCGTGAATTGCGTCGCACCCGGCCCGGTGAAAACCAAACTTGCCGCAGCTGTTCATACGCCCGCCATCGTCAACGCTTACCACGATGCGATACCGTTGAACCGCTATGGCAGTGAAGAGGAAATCGCGCGAGTGATAGTGTTTCTGTCTTCTGCTGAAGCCAGTTACCTGACCGGCCAAGTGATAGCGGTGGACGGCGGGTTTGATGCGACGGGGGTGGGGTTGCCGGCGTTGCGAATACCCTAGGCTTTCAGATTGGCATAATCTGCCAATCAATCATTCAAGGAGGTTGCCATGCCAACCCGCAATGTTGTGCTCACTGACCATCAAGCCACTTTGGTAGAACAACTTGTCACCAAAGGTCGCTACCAAAACGCAAGCGAAGTTCTCCGTGAAGGCCTTCGACTTCTAGAGAACCGCGAAGCTGAAGATGCTTACCGTCTACAAGCTTTACGCAATGCCGTGCAGGTTGGTATAGCAGATATCGAATCGGGGCGATCCAAAACCTTTGACTCCAAGGAGTCACTTCGCTCGCACCTTCAATCAGTGACTGCAAAAGCGCTCAAGGCAGTATGAAGGGGAATTGGCGTGTTCGTCTGGCCGAACAGGCTGAACTAGATCTGCTGAGCATCACCATCTGGACGATGGAAAACTTTGGCGCTCAACAGGCACAAAAGTACACTGAAACCATTTCACTTGCTCTTGAGGCTTTGCAAGATGGCTCTGAAATTTTGGGGGCCACCACACAAGAGGATATAGGTCCGGGTATTCGGACATTGCATGTAGCACGTCATGGAAGAAAAGGCCGCCATTTTTTGGTGTTCAGAACGGCACCAGAGCAAACAATCGACGTTCTCCGATTGCTGCATGACAGTATGGATTTGACCCGGCACGTTTCTCCATCCCAAGACATATGACCTTGAAATCGTTTAACTGCTATTTGGACTGACCGCAAGCACCACAGGTTAAGCTGTCTCTTTCGTCCCATTTAGACAAACCTAAAAGAAAAAACCGTTTGAACTTTTCTGATTTCAATCTCACCCCCGCGCTGCAAAACGTCGTGACCGACATGGGTTTGTATGCGCCCACACCTATCCAGGTTCAATCCATTCCTGTGGCACTGCAAGGCCGCGACCTGTGGTCCACCGCGCCCACCGGTTCGGGTAAGACGCTGGCGTTTGCATTGCCGCTGGTGCAGCAACATGTCTTGCATCCGCGCCAGACAAACTTTCGCCGCCCTATCCGCAGCCTGCTGCTGGTGCCTACACGCGAGTTAGCGGTGCAAGTGGGTGCTGTATTCACTTCATTGGCTTATCCGCTCAACCTCAAAGTGGCGGTGGTGTTTGGCGGTGTGTCTATCAACCCGCAAATGATGGACTTGCGAGGCGGCGCGGACATTTTGGTTGCAACGCCCGGGCGACTGCTGGATCTGACTGATCACAACGCGGTGCGCTTGAACGATGTGCAACACCTGGTGCTGGACGAAGCCGATAGGCTGCTGGACTTGGGCTTTGCAGATGAATTGCAACGCGTGTTGGCGCTCTTGCCTGCGAAGAGGCAGACATTGTTGTTTTCAGCCACGTTTGCGCAAGAAGTAGAAGCGCTTGCCACCCACTTGCTGCGCGACCCTGTGCGCATCACGGTAGAAGCATTTGAAGGTCACAAGCCAGACATCGCCCAACGCGCGGTTCGCGTAGATGACAAAAAACGAACCGCTTTATTGCGCCACTTGATGGCAGAAAACAGTTGGAAGCAGGTGCTGGTGTTTGTGGCCACGCGCTACGCCTGCGAGCATGTGGCGAACAAGCTTTGTCGTGCAGGCATCAACGCAGCCCCTTTTCACGGCGAGATGAGCCAAAGCGCGCGTCAGGATGTGCTGCGCGATTTCAAAACAGGACGCTGTGACGTGATGGTGACCACCGATCTTGCGTCGCGCGGCATAGACATCGCCATGCTGCCCGTGGTGGTGAATTACAACTTGCCTCGCTCGGCCACCGACTACACGCACCGTATCGGCCGTACCGGTCGCGCGGGTGCGCACGGTGACGCGGTGAGTTTTGTCACCGCTGAAACGCTGGCGCATTGGAAGCTGATACAAAAACGCGAAAGCCTCGCGCTTGATGTAGAGCAGGTGCCGGGTTTTGAACCGACAGATGAACCACCTGCGCCGCAGGGCAATGGTGGCATCAAAGGGAAAAGGCCGAGTAAAAAGGATAAGTTGAGGGCGAAAGCAGCGCTTGGTTGAGCATCGCCAGAAGCCAAGAGCAAGCCTCTAAGTTTGTAGTTGTGACGCCCGCTGTTTCCTCCTTAAGGAAGGCAAAGTTGCGTGAATATTTGCGACTTGCAATATCGACGCAAGTATTTGAAAAATATAAAGAAAATAAAATTAATGCGAGGTGATTTGCGACTTTATTTGCGAGATCGACTCAACACGGTGCAAGCCCATTACCAGCTAGTGTGAAGTCTACAAATTGTAGATGATGGTAA
>CANGCZ010000056.1 GCA_947452325.1 Comamonadaceae bacterium
AACATGCTCTTTGCGCAATATGTTGAGAAACGGGTCTTGTAAGAGTTGCCCTTTTTGATTCACGATATTCTCCGTGTTTGATGAGGAAGTTCATAACATACCACAGCTGAAATAGCCTAGGGTTGTAACGGGTTGCTACTCAATCTTTATCCGTGTACGGATTGGTTGAGGTTTTCATTTCGATGCGCAGCGGCGTGCCTTCGAGCGAAAACGCCTTGCGAAAACGCCCTTCCAGATAGCGTTTATAAGAATCGGTGACGTGTTCCAGCGAATTGCCATGCACCACGATCACCGGCGGGTTCATGCCGCCCTGGTGCGCATAGCGCAATTTGGGTCTGAACATACCGCCGCGCTTGGGCGCTTGAAACTGCACCGCCTCAAGCAGCAAGCGGGTCAGCACTGGGGTGGACATCTTGCACATGGCCGATTGGTGCGCCTGTGCAATCGAGAGCCACACCGGCCCCAGCCCTTGACGCTTGGCGGCAGAAATATGGTGCAGTTTGGCAAATTTCAAAAATGCCAGACGGCTTTCAATGGATCGTGCCAGCAACTCGCGCTGGTAAGCGTCGACTGCGTCCCATTTATTGACCGCCAACACCACCGCACGACCCGTTTCAAGAATGTAGCCCGCTATGTGCGCGTCTTGGTCGGTCACGCCCTGGGTGGCGTCGAGCAGCAGCAGCGCCACGTTGGCCGATTCAATCGCTTGCAAGGTTTTGACCACAGAAAATTTTTCTATGGCTTCGAACACTTTGCCACGGCGGCGCAAACCAGCGGTGTCTATCAGCTCAAATTGCTGGCCGTTACGTTCAAAAGGAATACTGATGGCATCGCGGGTAGTGCCCGGCATATCAAAAGCCACCAACCGTTCTTCACCCAACCAGGTATTGATGAGCGTGGATTTACCGACATTGGGACGACCGACCACGGCAAGCTTCATGGGCTTGGGGCTGCCGTCGTCGTCTTCCTCTTCGTCGTCCTCCGGCAGATGCAAGGGCTCAAGCGCCGCCTCAATCATGCTGCGTATGCCCTGGCCATGCGAGGCAGAGACAGGCATCACCTCGCCCAGACCGAGTTCAAAAAACTCGCCAAGCTTGATGCCGTTTTGCATGCCCTCGGCTTTGTTGGCAACCAGCAAACAAGGTTTGCCCAGACGGCGCAGGTAATTGCCTATGTCGTGGTCTTGTGCAGACAGACCTTCGCGGGCGTCGACCACAAAAATCACAGCATCTGACTCAGCCACGGCCTGACGGGTTTGTTTGGCCATTTCCTTGAAGATGCCGCTTTCCGCATCCGGCTCAAAACCACCGGTGTCGATCACGATGAACTCGTGTTTGCCGTGTTTGGCATTGCCGTAGTGTCTGTCGCGCGTCAATCCGGCGTAGTCGGCGACGATGGCGTCACGGGTTTTGGTGATGCGGTTGAAAAGCGTAGATTTACCGACATTGGGGCGGCCGACGATGGCCAAGACAGGTTTCACAGCAATTCCCGCCGCTCAGGGCAGTTGGTAGGCCAGCAACAAACCATTGCGGGCTAGAACCACAAAGTGTTGGTCGTCCAGCGATGCCGGGGCAGAAGCAAATCCCGGGGCGGGTGATTGCAGCCGATTAAGCAAGCTGCCGTCCTTGCCGGACAACGCATACAACCAACCGCCTTCATCGGTGATGATCACAGCTTTGGCGGTCCACAAGGGTTGACTCAGTTCACGGTATTTGAGCCGGTCAGTGTCCCATAGTCTTTCGCCACTGGCGCGGTTCCAAGCACGAACCACGCCGTTGGACTCGGTACCTACCAAGGTGGTTTCATCGCCGCTGATGCCTTTGTTGCCTATCGATGCCCGGTTCCATACCAGCGAGCCTCTGGCGGCATTGACACACCCCAGTTGGGCCTGAAAGGCACGCACGCATACCGTGTTGTTAAAACGTGAAGCGGTTCCAACCAGATCAACCAGTCGTTCAAGGTCGTTAAGACCGCGCGGATTGGCTATGCCCACATCCCATAAAACCTGACCGTTGTCAGGATTGAGGGCCACAAATCGACCGCCCAGGCTGGCCAGCAAGGTATTTTGGAAAGGCAGTAATACGCCGTTTTGCTTGAGGACCAAGGGCTCGCCAGTGCGCTGCTGCGTCCACAGGCGTTTGCCGTCTGTCTTGTCAAAGGCCATCACAGATCGGTCTGCCAGCAGCACAAACACACGTTCACCAGCCACGACAGGGTTGGTAAAGGATTGCGCAGGCAGGCGCTTTTGCCACAATGGCTTGCCATCCTCTATCAAACTGAGTTCATTGGTGGCGCTCACCACGGCAACACTGACTCCATCAAAACCGGCACCGGTTTGCAAGGGTGAGCCAAGATCGACTTGCCAAAGCTGCTTGCCTTGGCTCAGATCTACCAAAGTCACTTGTCCGCTGGCACCTGAAACAGCTGCTTTTTGGTTGACTATCTGCAAATATTGGGTCAACTGGATCGGTGAAGAAAGCTTGAGCGACCAGACCTGCTTGATCGGCTGAATAACTTTGACCTCACCGATGGGTGGTGCAACCGGCTTAGGTGAACCGGAGCCGCAGCCTGTCACAAATAGCAGGCAGCTAACCCAGGCAACCAAGACAAGGGACTGGGGCGTGCTTTGCTTCATGAACCAGATTCTTTGGGATTAACGCCCAAGGCAGCCAGCTTGATCTCGATCAGCCGACGGTATTCGTTGGTTTCCTCCATGCCTTTCCAGGCGGCCAGGAAATGGGTTTTGGCCTCGTCGTTTTTCTTTTGTAACACCGCAATGTCACCTAGGCGGTCTTCAAACAAGGGTTGAAACCCCGCAGGTGGCTGTTGGCCCTGGACCAACGCGGCTGCTTTATCCAGATTTTTTCGCTCAATTTCTAGCGCAGACAAACGCAGTCTGGCGATGGCGACAAAACCCGGGTCTCGGTCTTGTGTGATCACCCATTGCAGTGATTTTTCAACCTCGGGTAATTGGTTTTTATCAGCGTAGATGCGAGCCGCCAACAAAGCAGCTTGTTGCGTCACGGTGGCACGCGAAAACTGGTCTTGCAAATCAGCCAGCGATCGTCCCATCAAGGCATCGTCTTTTTCACGCACCGCTTTTTCAAAAGTGTCGTACAAAACAGCTGCTTGTGCGGCTTGGCGTTGCTGCCAGTAATTCCAACCGTTCCAAGCAGCGTAAACCACCAGCACCGCAGTCAACAAGCCAGTGATCAGGCTGCCCCAGCGGTTCCAGAAATGTTTGAACTGGTCAAGTTGTTCTTGTTCTTCGAGGTCAAGGTGCGTAGACATGCGATTCCAACTGTGCAAATATCAAAGGGGAGATTGTAGGCTGTGGCCCCAATCCGCAATCTGGTCTAAGGCTTGTGTGCGTTGAGCACCCTCACCGTCGCGCAAAGCTTTGACAGTGACTTGGCTCTGCGCCAGTTCATCTGCGCCAAAAACCAGCGCATACCGCGCACCGCTGGCATCTGCCTTTTTAAACTGCGATTTCATGCTGCCCATGCCGTCAGCAGAATCAGCGGGGGCATGCATTTGCACAGAAACACCCATGCCGCGCAAGGTTTGCAATACCGGCGTGACCAGCGGCAATGAGGCCGTATCGGGAACGATGGCGTAGGCATCCGGCGCCACATCCAGCTCAGCATTGCCCTGTTCTTTGAGCAACTCAAGCACTCGTTCTACACCCAACGCCCAGCCGACAGCAGGGGCGTGCTTGCCGCCGATCTCACCAATCAAATAGTCGTAACGGCCACCTCCGCAGACTGTGCCTTGCGAGCCCAGGCGCTCGGTGATGAATTCAAACACGGTCAGGTTGTAGTAGTCCATACCGCGCACCAGTCGCGGGTTGATGCTGTAGGCCACGCCATTGGCGTCCAAAATAGCGCGCACTGCATTGAAGTGCGCCAGACTGTCAGCGCCTAAAAAATCCAGCAACTTGGGCGCGGCTTCGTTCAAGGCTTTCATCGCCGGGTTTTTGCTGTCCAAAATGCGCAAGGGATTGGTGTGCAACCGGCGCTTGGCGTCTTCGTCCAACTGATCGGCGTGTTGCTCAAAATAAGCAATCAAGGCGGCGCGGTGCTGCAAACGCTCGGGCGGTTGACCCAGGCTGTTGAGCTCTAAACGCACGTCCTGCAAACCAATCTTTTCCCACAATGCGCAAGCCAGCAATATCAATTCGGCATCTACCTCTGGACCGCCAAAGCCCAGCGCTTCGGCGCCGATCTGGTGAAACTGCCGGTAGCGGCCGCGTTGCGGGCGTTCGTGTCTAAACATAGGGCCCATGTAATACAAGCGCTTACCGCCTTCATACAACAGGTTGTGCTCGACGACTGCGCGCACCACACCGGCGGTGGACTCGGGACGCAGCGTCAATTGCTCACCGTTCAAGCGGTCTTCAAAGGAATACATCTCCTTTTCGACAATATCTGTCACCTCACCCAAACCCCTCACAAACAAGGCCGTGGGTTCAACGATGGGCGTGCGTATATTGCGGTAAGCATGCAAGCGCATGACTTCGCGCACAGCGGTTTCCAAGGCCTCCCAGCGCGCAGACTCGGGCGGCAATATATCGTTCATGCCTTTGACGGCGGTTAATTTGTCAGCCATGGTTGTCAGTGGCAGTCAGCACTCAGGCCTTGACCGCGTATTTTTGGTGTACGTAGTTTTCGACGATGTCGTGGAATTCTTTGGCGATATTGTCGCCGCGCAAGGTGACGGCTTTTTCTCCGTCAATAAACACAGGTGCCGCCGGTGCTTCCCCGTTGCCCGGTAAGCTGATGCCGATGTCAGCGTGTTTGCTTTCACCGGGTCCGTTCACTATACAGCCCATCACCGCGACTTTGAGGTTTTCCACACCGGGGAATTGCTTGCGCCAGACCGGCATTTGGTAGCGCAGGTAGTCGTCGATTTGCATGGCCAGCTCTTGAAACGTGGTGCTGGTGGTGCGACCGCAGCCAGGACAAGCGGTGACGCTGGGCACAAAACTGCGCAATCCCAGCGCTTGGATAATTTCAGTGGCGATCAACACCTCTTGCGTGCGGGCTTCACCCGGTTGCGGCGTCAAGGACACGCGTATGGTGTCCCCTATGCCCTCTTGCAACAACACGCCCAAGGCCACGCTGGACGCGGCCGTGCCTTTGGTTCCCATGCCGGCCTCAGTCAAGCCCAGGTGCAAGGGGTGATCGGTGCAACGGGCGAGTTCGCGGTAAACCGCGATCAAATCTTGCACACCGCTCATCTTGCAACTCAAAATGATTTGGTGACGAGCCAAGCCTAAGCGCTCGGCCAATTCAGCAGACTCCAACGCAGACGTGACCAGCGCCTGGTACATGACTTGTTTGGCGTCCCAGGGGGGTGAGCGAGAAGCGTTTTCGTCCATCAAACGGGCCAGCAGTTCCTGATCCAGGCTGCCCCAATTCACGCCGATACGCACCGCTTTGTCGTAGCGTATGGCAGCTTCAATCATCTGGGCAAACTGTTTGTCGTGCTTATCGCCTTTGCCCACATTGCCAGGGTTGATGCGGTATTTGGACAAAGCCTTGGCGCAGTCGGGAAATTCGGTCAATAAACGGTGGCCGTTGTAGTGAAAGTCACCAATGAGCGGCACATGCACGCCCATTTTGTCGAGTTGTTCGCGTATGTAGGGAACCGCCTTGGCAGACTCGGGCGTGTCTACGGTGATGCGTACCAACTCCGAACCGGCCAAAGCCAGTTCTTTGACCTGAATGGCAGTGCCAATGGCGTCCGCCGTGTCAGTGTTGGTCATGGATTGCACACGAACCGGTGCGTCGCCGCCGACCGTGACCACTTGTTCACCCCAGCTGATGCGCGCTTGCAGGCTGTGGTGCCTTTGCGGCTTGGAGAATGGAATAGCTTGTTGCATGAAACAGATTTTGCCGCAATCAGGCGTGTATACGAATGGTTTTGGCGCGTCTGCCCGCAATGTCCGTGCGGTCTTGTATGTCACCGGCCAACTGTCCGCAGGCGGCGGCGATGTCGTCACCCCGCGTTTTGCGAATGGTAGTGACAATGCCTGCCTCGGACAAGAGAGCGGCAAACGCTTTCACGCGATCCGGCGGCGAACGCAACAGGCCGGAGGCCGGAAACGGATTGAAAGGAATCAGGTTGAATTTGCATGGCAAGGGTTCACCATGCGTTGGGCGCACCAGCGCAACCAAAGCGCGGGCGTGTGCGTCGCTGTCGTTCTCGCCGTCGAGCATGCAGTATTCAAAGGTAATGAAATCACGCGGCGCATAGGCCAGGTAATCGCGGCAGGCTTGCAACAGTTCAGCCAGCGGGTATTTTTGGTTCAAGGGAACCAAGCGGTCACGCAGCGTGTCGTCGGGGGCGTGCAAGGAAACTGCCAAAGCCACCGGACAGTCCTGACTGAGGCGTTCGATCATGGGAACCACACCTGAGGTGGACACGGTCACGCGGCGGCGCGACATGCCATAGCCATGGTCACTGAGCATGGTTTTGAGCGCAGGCAGCAGTGCACTGTAGTTTTGCAAAGGCTCGCCCATGCCCATCATCACTACGTTGGAGATGACGCGTTCATCGGTGCCCAATTCAAGGCGCAAAGTTGTTTCAGCAAACCACAGTTGAGCGAGTATTTCTGCGGTGCTGAGGTTTCGGCTAAAGCCTTGCGCACCGGTCGAGCAAAACGGGCAGCCCACGGCACAACCGGCTTGCGAAGAAATACACAAGGTGCCGCGATCGGTTTCGGGAATAAAGACGGTTTCGATGGCATTACCTTGCCCGACATCGAACATCCATTTGATGGTGCCGTCTGCAGAATTGTGGCGGGACACCACAGGCAAAGCACGAACCTCGGCCTTGTCCTGCAAGACCAGGCGCAGGCTTTGCGCCAGATCGGTCATTTGCGCGAAGTCGGATACACCTTTATGGTGTATCCAGCGAAACAGCTGAACTGCGCGGAATTTTTTTTCGCCCTGAGCCTGGCACCATTCCACCAAACCGTCGAGATCGAAATCGAGCAGATTGGTTTTCATGGGCAGGCGGGGCAAGCCGCCATCAACGGTTGAAAACGTTCAGGCCGGCAAAGAAAAAGGCGATTTCGTGAGCGGCTGTGTCAGGGCCGTCAGAGCCGTGCACTGCGTTGGCGTCGATGCTGTCTGCAAAGTCAGCGCGGATGGTGCCTTTGTCGGCTTTTTTCGGGTCGGTGGCGCCCATCAGATCGCGGTTTTTCAGGATGGCGTTTTCGCCTTCGAGCACCTGGATCATGACAGGGCCGGAGATCATGAAATCGACCAGGTCTTTGAAGAATGGACGGGCTTTGTGAACACCGTAAAAAGCCTCGGCCTCGCCACGGCTTAAATGCGCCATCCGCGAAGCGATGATTTTCAGGCCAGCGCCTTCGAAACGGCTGTAAATTTGGCCGATGACGTTTTTCGCGACTGCGTCGGGCTTGATGATGGAGAGTGTGCGTTCGATAGCCATGAGAAAGGTTTCCAGTAAGTTGACAAAAATAATGGCGAATAGCCAATATCAGCTGATTTTAGCCCTGCGCGGTAAAGCCTTGGATCGTGAGGCTTTCGATTTTTGGTCGCGCCGCTGCCTCGACAAGCTGTCAGCGCCTATGAAATCGGGTTTGGCAGCAGCCACGGGGTTGTGAGAGCGGGTTTTGCGCGCAGCACCCGGGGTAGGTGCAGATTGGCGAGTTCCAGCAGGTTTTGCCGATACCCGCCCAAGCCCGGCACTGCGTATCAGTTGTTCGGTATCTGCGCCGTCAAGTTCCATGCATTCGCCGCGTTTCAAGCCGCGTGGCAGCAGCATTTTTCCGTAACGAATGCGTATGAGTCGGCTGACAGCATGGCCTACCGCTTCGAACATTCGGCGCACTTCACGGTTACGGCCTTCTTGGATGGTCACCCGGTACCAGCAGTTCGCGCCCTCGCCGCCGCCTTCTTCCAAACTGCCGAAACGTGCTTCACCGTCGTCCAGTTGCACACCTTCGAGCAACTTGGCTTTTTCGATATTACTTAAATGGCCCAGCACACGCACCGCGTATTCGCGCTCTAGGCCAAAGCGTGGGTGCATGAGCTTGTTGGCGAGTTCGCCGGAGTTGGTGAACAACAACAAACCTTCGGTATTCAAGTCCAGACGACCGACGGATTGCCATTTGCCGGTTTGCAAACGCGGCAATTTGCGAAACACCGTCGGGCGGCTTTGCGGGTCGTCGCGACTGACGATTTCGCCGGCAGGCTTGTGATAAGCAATGATGCGCGGGGGCGGCGGCTCGATACGCACAAACAAGGGTTTGCCGTTGACCTTGATGCGGTCGCCGTACTGAATGCGTTGCCCGACGTGGGCAGGCTCGTCATTGACCAGCACTTTGCCGTCAGCGATGAGTTGCTCCATGTCCAAGCGCGAACCCAAGCCGGACTGGGCCAGCACTTTGTGCAATTTGGGGGTGTCGGGCTGGGCGCTGAGTACGCGTTTGACAGGCTCGGCGGTGGCCGGGGACGGGGCTTGATCGTCGTAGGCGCCGGAGACGATGTCATCAAACTGAATGCCGGGTTTGCTCAATGGGTGTTACCTGTGTCGGTGTCATCATGTGTGATGCGGTCTGGCTGCTCGGGCGACGAGGCAGCGT
>CANGCZ010000057.1 GCA_947452325.1 Comamonadaceae bacterium
CGATGAACTCGACGGTCCGCGCGGACGCATTTACCTGATCAAGCAAGTGCTGGAGGGTGAAACCCCGACGCGCGACACACAGCTTCATTTAGACCGTTGCCTGACTTGCCGCAACTGCGAATCCACTTGTCCCAGCGGTGTGCAATACGGCCATTTGGTCGATATTGGCCGCAAGCTGGTGGACGAGAAAGTGCCGCGCCCGGCCAGCGAACAAGCGGTGCGCTGGGCATTGAAAGAAGGCTTGAATTCACCCTTGTTTGCCCCGGCCATGAAACTCGGTCAAACCGTGCGTGGTTTGTTACCCGGCGGCATCAAAGCCAAGGTGCCCGAGGCGCGCAGTGCAGGCCATTGGCCAAGCCAAACCCATGCGCGCAAAGTATTGATGTTGGCCGGTTGTGTGCAACCCGCCATGAGCCCGAACATCAACAGCGCGACAGCACGCGTTCTAGATGCTTGCGGCATTCAAACCGTGGTCGAGCCCTTGGCCGGTTGCTGCGGGGGCGTGAAATTCCATTTGAACGACCAGGACGGCGCTGTTGTTCAAATGAAAAACAACATAGACGCCTGGTGGCCGCATGTGGCCCAAGGGGTGGAAGCGATTGTCATGAACGCTTCCGGCTGCGGGGTGACGGTGAAAGATTACGGCCACATACTGCGCAACGATGCTGCCTACGCAGATAAAGCCAAACGCATCAGCGAATTGACAAAAGACCTGAGCGAGTTATTGCCCGGCTTGGTGCCGGTGCTGCAACAACGCATTGCTCCGCAAGCCGCGCAAGCCCAAGGGCTGATGGCGTTTCATCCGCCGTGCACTTTGCAGCACGGTCAGCAACTCAAAGGCGGTGTTGAAACGCAGTTGAATGCCCTCGGTTTCAAACTGCGTGTCGCCAGCAACGAAGCGCATTTGTGCTGCGGCTCGGCCGGTACATACAGCGTGTTGCAACCCACCATTGCCACGCAACTGCGGGACCGCAAGCTCGGCCATTTGGGCGAGATGCAACCCGCTGCGATATTGAGTGCCAACATCGGTTGCATCACGCATTTGCAAAGCGGCACCTCGGTGCCGGTGCGCCATTGGATAGAAATGGTGGACGTGGCATTGGTCTGAAGACGGCCAGACCAGCAAGCTTGCTGTACCTGTTCATGCCGCCAGCAGGTGTATCTGCGTTATTTAACGCGCGTGGTGATGCAAGCGTTGCAGGAAAGCCGGCGACAACAGCAAGTGTTCCTCTATCAGGGCGCACAGCTGCTGACGTTCGAAAGGTTTGAGCACCAAGGCGTTGACGCCGACATCGGCGCAGCGTTGATGGTCTTCGCTGCTGACATTGGCGGTCAACACCAGCACCGGCAATTCTTTTTGCGGTGACGGCCATTCAGTGCGCAGGCGGCGGGTGGCCTCTATGCCGTCCATGACCGGCATCAGCATGTCCATGAGCACCATGTCAAAGCTGTCTGTCCGCAAAGCATTCAGCGCTTCCTGGCCGTTACCGGCTTGCACCATGACGGCTTGCGGCCAATGGGACTTCACCACTTGGCAAGCCAGCAAGCGGTTGACCGCACTGTCATCTACCACCAGAAAGCGCACGGCAAATGATTGCAGTTGATTCGAACCCGGGTCATCACCGTTGGTCTGTCCCGGCGGCTCAGTGATCACCAGTGGCAAGGAAAACCAAAAGCGCGAGCCCTTACCAGGTTGGCTTTCTACCCCTATGTTTCCGCCGAGCAATTCAACCAGGTTGCGACTGATCGCCAGACCCAGGCCGTTGCCGCCGTAAGCCGAAGCGGTCTCGCTGCTGGCTTGTTCGAAGCGTTCAAAGATTTTTTCCAGTCGCCCGGGGGCAATCCCAATGCCGGTGTCTGTCACGGAAAACAACAAGCGATCGGCCTCGCGCTCGACCCGCAAAGTGACCGACCCCTGGTGGGTGAATTTGATGGCATTGCCCAGTATGTTGACCAGCACTTGCATGACGCGGTGCCGGTCAGACACCACCCATGTTGGCAGCGCTTCTGCTGCTTCCAGGCTGTAGCGGATTTGCATGCTGTTCACGCGTTGCTGGAACAGATTGAACGCGGCGCGCACCGTGGCCATCAGCTCAAAAGGCTCCTGCCGCACATGCAGCTGACCGCGTTGCAGTTGAGAGAAATCCAGCACATCGTTGATGACCGTCATCAAGTGATCGCTGGATTGTTGAACCAGCTCAGCCAACTCCAGCGCACGCGGGCGATGCTTGACATGCTGGCGCAACAGATCGCTGAAGCCGATGATGGCGTTCATGGGCGTGCGCAGCTCATGGCTTAACAAAGCGATGAAATTGTCTTTGATGGATTGCGCGCGCAGCAATTCGCTGCGCTTTTGCAGCAAATGCGCCAGCCGCTCTTCGCCCAAGCGCAAGTTACGCAGGTAAAGCCGGTGGTATATCAAGGGCAGAGACAGCATGAAGATACTGATGGCCACGTCGTTCCAGGCGTTTTGCCGCAACATTTGCGGGGTGGCCACGTACAGCGACGGAATCCAGCCTTGCCAGGCGCTCAAGGCCATGCCCAACAAGCACAGCAGACAGACCACCAGCCAGAAAATGCCCTCGGCAAAACCGATCAAGAACAAGGAAATCATGGGCAACATGACCATCCAATTGAGTGCATTGGAAAACAAGCCGCCGGTAAGCAAGGATTCGCGCACCAGATGAAAGAAGGCATACCCCAGAGCTGCGTTCAAGCTCCAACGCAGCGGCAGCCCGATGGCATAAAGCAACATCAGCGCAAGAATGATCAGGCTCAGCGCATGCGCGTTTTGCTTGTCGACCGCGTCAGGCGACAGACTGCCCAGCACCCAGCTCATCAAGGCCAGACAAAAAGTAAAGCCCATGTAAAACTGACCTTGGGCGGTGATCCAGTGCGCAGGCAGCCGATCAAACCAGGTGTCGTTTGTCTGCGGTAACAAAGCAGGCGGCTCAGTCATGCAACACCTCTTTTTTGCTTAGCCAAAGCTCTATGCAAGTCTGCAAATGGGTTTTGTTCAAAGGCTTGACCAGCACATCGTTCATGCCGGCCTCCAGACAGGCTGCATGGTCCTGCGGGTGGCTGCTGGCGGTCAGGCCGATGATGGTCACGTTGCGCAACCGGGGTTGATTCAAAGCGCGTATGGTGCGTGTGGTCTGCAAGCCATCCATGTCGGGCATGATCAAGTCCATCAAAATGATGTCCACCGGATGCGCTTGCAAGGTGTCGATACAGGATTGACCGCTGGGGACACTTTGCACCAATGACAGCGGCCACAACTGCTGGCACAGAAAAGTGGCCACTTGCAGGTTGACCGGGTTGTCATCCACCAGCAGCAAACGCCAGTACCGGTTGCTGATACCGGGGTCTGTTGAGCCCGGGGCCATATGCGGCAATGGCGGCGGGTCGCAGGGCAGCAAGGGAATACGGAACCAGAAGGTCGAGCCTTTGCCGCGCTCGCTGTGCATGCCTATATCGCCGCCGAACAAGTCAACCAGGCCTTTGCAAATCGCCAGCCCCAGACCGGCACCGCCGAATTGGCGCTGCGTTTCCTGGTCTGCATGCTCAAAGCGGTTGAAGATAAAAGCTTGCAATTCCGGGGCTATGCCAACACCGGTGTCTTTGACTTCAAACAGCAGTTGTTGATTGTCACGCTGGATATTGAGTTGCACGACACCGCTGGGAGTGAATTTGAACGCGTTATCGATCAAGTGACACAAAACGTCTTTCAAGCGCGCTGAGTCCGTGTTGACCCATTCGGGCAACTGCGGGCTCAAGCGGGCGCGAAATTGCACCGGACTGTCCGGGGCACGCGCGAAATTCAGCATGCATTGCTCGAACGCGTCGCGTAAACGTGTGGGCTTGAGTTGCAAGGGCATGCGAGCGGCTTGTATTTGAGAGAAATCCAGAATCTGATTGACCAGTTTGAGCAAATGATCGGTAGATTCGCGCACCAGCGCCGCTGTGCGCAATCCTTGCGGGTCGTTGGCGAGTTCGTTGTGTATCACCTCGTTAAAACCCAGAATCGCGTTCATGGGCGTGCGCAGTTCGTGACCGACCGAGGCCAGAAACTGGTCCTTGTAAGACTCGGCGTTGAGCAGCGCCGCCCGCGCCTCGCTGAGCTCCTGGTTGCGCACATTGATCTCATCTAGCTGTTTCAGGTAGATGCGCTGGTAAATCAACAAACCAATCAGCAGACTGATCGCGGTAAAAATGTAATTACCCACAGACCACAACAAATGCTGGTGCCCGTAGACATAACTGACCGGCAGCCAGCCCTTTTCCGTCAACGGTATCAAGGACAGCACAGAGACGATGACCAGGCCTATCCAAACCAGCGAGTCCCGCCAGCCGAGCAAAAACACGGCCGGCACCGGTAACACCATCAGCCAGATCATGGTCGTGGAAAACAGGCCACCGGTGACCCAGACCGCGTAATAAATCAGCAGCGCGGATTGCGCCAACAGCAAATGCGTGGTCAGACGCATGGACCATTGCCAGCGCCAAAAGGACAGCCCGGTCAGCACCACGCCGGCCATGGTCAACCAGAAGGCGTGGTGAAACGCAAACGGCTCAATCAACAGCAAAAACACCAACAGATTGATCAAAATAGCGCCGAAAAAAATCGCGAACACCGAAAACTGTTGGCGCTGCACCTCTTGCGGCATATGCAGATAAAGATGTTGAAGCCAGCGGAACATGGGTCGCTCTGAGCTTGTGCTTTAACCGGGTAGAAGTGCTTTTTCGATGTCTGCGGTAAGCGCCGCCGGTTTATCCAGCGGGGCATAACGCTTGATGACTTGTCCGTCCCGCCCGATCAGAAACTTGGTGAAGTTCCACTTGATGCCTTCACTGCCCAGCAAGCCGGGGGCTTGTTGTTTCAGCCATTGAAACAGCGGATGTGTTTGCTGGCCGTTGACATCGATTTTCTCCATCATGGGAAAAGTCACGCCGTAGTTTTTCTGGCAGAAAGCGCCGATCTCTGCATTGCTGCCCGGGTCTTGTGCGCCGAACTGGTTGCAAGGAAAACCCAGAACCGCCAGTCCGCGCCCGCCATAAGTTTGGTGCAGCGCTTGCAGTCCGGCGAATTGCGGGGTGAACCCGCAGGCACTGGCCGTGTTGACGATCAAAAGTACTTGGCCACGGTAATCAGCCAGGTTGACCGTTTCACCACCGATGCCGGTGGCGTGGTAGTCATAAATAGAAGACATATTCAATGCTCTTTCTTGCTGTGATGTTGGATTGTCGCCAATATGGCGGCAAACACAATCAGCAAACCTCCGGTGATTTTGCGCAAGCTCAGCGCTGACACACCCATGTACACAGAGGAGGCCGAGGCAAAAACGATTTCGGACAGCATGATCAAAGCAGTTGTGTTTGCCGGTAATCTTGCCGCGCCGTATTGCAGGCTGAGGTTGGACAAGAGCAGGCACAGCGACAAACCCAAGGCATACGGCCACCAGCTGAGATCTGTCGGCAGACTGACCAGCGAAGCGGGCAAGGCGATGGCGGCGACCGCGCTCAGGCACATGCCGCCGGCAAACATGGCACCCATGCGATCGGTCTCGGGCAAATGCGCCAGTTTGCGCAGCATGGCGTTGTTCAGCGCAAAACTCGCGCCGCCAAGCAGTGCCAGCCAGTCCATGGCGTTATCCGGCAGCGGCCAAGGGGTGTCGGGGGTTTTCAAGACCAGAGCCACCCCGGTCAGCGCCAGCGCCAGCCGCAGCATGGCTTGTCGATCGGGTTTTTCGCCCAACAGCCACCAGGCAAACAACACTGACCAGGCCGGCATGGTGTAGAACAACAGCACCACGCGCACCACATCGCCTTGTGCGACGGCCCAGTTAAAGCCGAAGTTGGTCAGGCCTGAACCCAGAAACAACCACCAGAGTTGCGGCTGCTGGCGCAAACTGAGAAACCACTGGGGGCGCAGCAAGCTGATGAAGGCAAAAGACAGGCCGTACATCAAGGCGGTGGCCCACAGCGGGTGCAGACCGAGCGACTGCATTTCGCGAAACGGCCACCAGCTCAGGCCGAAGACCAGCGCATTGGCCAGCAAACCCAGCACCGGCCCCAGGGCTGGAAGTGCCATGCCTCAGTGCCCCGGGTCTTGGCGGGCAATGTCCATCAGGCGCTCGACCTCGTCGCGGTGCTGTACGCAGTTATTGGCGTGCCAGCGCTGAATCAGCCACATATTGCCCGCCACAAACAAGCCAAAGCACACAATCGCTGCGAACGCGCTCAAGCCCAGGCCGGTGGCCAGTGCATACAGGCCACCCAGCGCCAATATGCAGGCTTGCTCGTTGAAGTTTTGTACAGCGATAGAGCGGCCAGCGCCCATCAGGTTATGGCCCCGGTGTTGCAGCAAAGCATTCATGGGCACCACCAGAAAACCGCCCAAGCCGCCGAGCAGGATGAAAAACGGCGCTGCAATCCATACGTTGTTGATGAAGTTCATCACCAGAATCAACAGCCCCATGGCGATGCCCAGCACCATGACACGCGGCGCGTCGGTGAGCTTCATGCGCAGTGATGCAATGACGGCGCCCGCTGCCGTGCCGATGGCAACCACACCGACCAGCGATGAGGCCTGAGTGGTGGAGTAGCCCAGCGCCACCGAGCTCCAGGCCAGCACGATGTAACGCAAATTGCCGCTGGCGCCCCAGAATAAGGTGGTGGTGGCCAGCGATATCT
This sequence comes from Comamonadaceae bacterium, assembly GCA_947452325.1. Taxonomy (GTDB): domain Bacteria; phylum Pseudomonadota; class Gammaproteobacteria; order Burkholderiales; family Burkholderiaceae_C; genus Limnohabitans. Next base: position 6,694 of record CANGCZ010000057.1, read on the forward strand.
GACCCAGCCGGTCGCGCCACAGCAACAGATTGCAGCGCCAGAAGTCGGGTGCAAGTGCGAGCAGGTTGTAGGCCAGACTGTGTTGGGCTTGGCTGCGTAACGGCACCATCTCAACACCGGTTTGCGGAATGCGGGTATTGAACCAGGCCGCCAGGCCGTAAAGCAGCACGATGACGCTGATGGCGGCTTCGGGCGGCGTGTCTATGCCTGTGTCTATAAATGGAAGGTCAAAACTCAACAAAGCGCCTGAGATGTGCGGCCCGACCAGTTGACCGCCGATCAGCACCCCCAAAATGATGGAGCTGATGGTCAAACCTTCGATCCAGCCGTTGGCCTTGACCAGCAGCGAGGGCGGCAGCAACTCGGTGAGGATGCCGTATTTGGCCGGGGAGTAAGCGGCGGCGCCTAAGCCCACGATGGCATAAGACAGCAAGGGATGTGAGCCAAACAGCATCATCAAACAGCCCAGCACCTTGATGCCGTTGCTCATGAACATGACCTGCCCTTTGGGCCGGGAGTCGGCAAACGCACCGACAAAAGGCGCCAGCACCACGTAAAACAATGCAAACATGGGCACCAGCGCGGCACGCTGCCACTCGGCGCCGCCCGAGGCTTTGATCATTTCAACCGCAGCGACAAACAATGCGTTGTCCGCCAGCGAGCTGAAAAATTGCGCCGCCATGATGGTGTAAAAACCGCGCTTCATAAATACGGAGGCCTAGCAGACAAGCGGTGGGTTTGAATCAAAAAGAAATCTATTTTCAAGATACAGGCCTTTGAGCTTGGCGGTTATATCACGCCACTTCGCGGCATTCGCGCCCTGCGACAATCCCCCACATGCCACGTCCTGTCCATGCGCTCATCCATACTGACGCCCTGCGTCACAATCTCGCCCGCTTGCGCCAGGCGTGCCCGCAGTCGCGGGTGTGGGCGGTGGTCAAGGCGAATGCCTATGGCCACGGGCTGGCACATGTGTTTGAAGGCTTGCGCGGCGCAGACGGTTTTGCATTGCTGGATTTGAACGAGGCGCAAACCTTGCGCGATCTGGGTTGGCGCGGGCCGTTGCTGTTGCTCGAAGGCGTTTTCGAGCAACGTGATCTGGAGTTGTGTTCGCGGCTTGATCTGTGGCATGTGGTGCACCACGAAGCGCAAATCGACATGCTGAGTAAACACAAAACCCAGGTGCCGCAACGCGTGTTTTTGAAAATGAATTCGGGCATGAACCGCCTGGGCTTCACACCACAGGCCTTTCGTTCGGCTTGGGTGCGTTTGAACGCCTTGCCGCAAGTCGATGAAATTTCGCTGATGACGCATTTCGCCCGGGCGGATGACGCGCATGGCGTGGATGCGCAGTGGCAAGTGTTTGAGCAGCACAGCAGCGATTTGCCCGGCGAGCGTAGCCTGGCCAACAGCGCGGCAGTGTTGCGCCACGGCACGCGCGACCAGGTGGCCGCTGATTGGGTGCGCACCGGTATTGCCTTGTACGGCAGTTCGCCCGACCATGGTTTGCATGATGCAGCGCATTGGGGCTTGCACCCGGCCATGAGTTTGCGCAGCCGCTTGGTGGGCGTCCAGCGGCTCAAGCCGGGCGACAGTGTGGGTTATGGCGGCACGTTCACTGCAGCGCGTGACATGGCGGTGGGCATCGTCGCCTGCGGTTATGCCGACGGCTATCCGCGCCACGCACCTACCGGCACGCCGGTGCTGGTCAATGGTTTGCGCACCCGTACGCTAGGCCGGGTCAGCATGGACATGTTGTGTGTGGACTTGGTAGATCTGCCTGGCG
>CANGCZ010000058.1 GCA_947452325.1 Comamonadaceae bacterium
CCGTTTTCCAGATTGAAAGCAATTTGCTTGTTGCGACGCCGCTCGGTCTCGCCGATGGCGCGCGACATCGAGTCGGTGATGCGGTCGGCATACAAAATCGCCCGCCCTTCCAAGTTACGCGCAGCGCGTCCAATGGTTTGTATCAAGCTGCGCTCGGAGCGCAAAAAACCTTCTTTGTCGGCGTCCAAAATAGCCACCAAAGACACCTCGGGCAAGTCCAAACCCTCGCGAAGCAAGTTGATGCCAACCAGTACATCGAACACACCTAAGCGCAAATCGCGCAGGATTTCTACGCGCTCCACCGTGTCGATATCGCTGTGCAGATACCGCACTTTGACGCCGTTGTCCGTCAGGTAATCTGTCAATTGCTCGGCCATGCGCTTGGTCAAGGTGGTGATCAATACGCGCTCGCTTTTGTCGGTGCGAATACGGATTTCTTGCAACACGTCATCCACCTGGTTGGTGGCCGGGCGTACTTCCACCTGCGGATCGACCAGCCCGGTAGGTCGCACCACTTGCTCGACCACCTGGCCGGAATGCGTTTTCTCATAGTCTGATGGGGTGGCGGACACAAACACCAATTGACGCATGCGTCGCTCGAACTCGTCCAGCTTCAAGGGCCGGTTATCCAAGGCGCTGGGCAAGCGAAAGCCGTATTCAACCAGGGTGAGTTTGCGCGCCCGGTCGCCGTTGTACATGCCGGAAAACTGACCCATCAACACATGGCTTTCGTCAAAAAACATCAGCGCGTCTTTGGGCAAATAGTCGGTCAAGGTACTCGGCGGCTCGCCGGGTGCTGCAGCGGACAAATGGCGGGTGTAGTTTTCAATGCCTTTGCAGTGGCCGATTTCGCTCAGCATTTCCAAGTCGAAACGCGTGCGTTGCTCAAGCCGCTGGGCTTCAACCAATTTACCCATGCCGACCAATTCTTTGAGCCGCTCGCCGAGCTCAAGCTTGATGGTTTCGACAGCCGCCAACACTTTGTCGCGCGGCGTCACATAGTGGCTTGACGGATATACCGTGAAACGCGGTATTTTCTGTATCACGCGCCCGGTCAGCGGGTCCAGCAATTGCAAGCTTTCAATTTCATCATCAAACAACTCGATGCGAATCGCGAGTTCGCTGTGTTCGGCGGGAAACACATCTATGGTGTCGCCGCGCACACGAAAGCGCCCGCGCGAAAAATCCATGTCGTTGCGCTCGTACTGCATGCGCACCAGTTGCGCAATGATGTCGCGCTGCCCGGGCTTGTCGCCGATGCGCAGTGTCATGACCATGCGGTGGTAACTCTCTGGCTCGCCGATACCGTAAATCGCCGACACGGTGGCCACGATGATGACGTCGCGCCGCTCCAGCAAGCTCTTGGTGCATGACAAACGCATTTGCTCAATGTGTTCGTTGATGGCACTGTCTTTTTCAATGAACAAATCGCGCTGCGGCACATAGGCCTCAGGCTGGTAATAGTCGTAATAGCTGACGAAATACTCGACCGCGTTTTTCGGGAAAAACTCGCGGAATTCGCTGTAAAGCTGCGCGGCCAGCGTTTTGTTCGGCGCATAAATAATCGCCGGTCTACCCATTTGCGCGATCACGTTCGCCATGGTGAAGGTTTTGCCCGAACCGGTCACGCCCAACAGCGTTTGAAACATCTCGCCATCGCGTATGCCTTCAACCAATTGCCCGATGGCAACGGGTTGGTCGCCCGCAGGCGGGTAAGGTTGAAACAATTCAAACGGCGAACCGGGGTAGGTTTTCCACTCACCGGCGGGCGTCGCAGCGACCGCCACGGCTTCATCACTGATTAACAAGGGACTGCTCATCTCACCACTTTGGTGGCACGATCGGGCACGCACATGCGAACCGCTAAAATCGTCGCCAAACCGCTAAGCCTAACGCAGTCTGCGCTGTTTTCCCCGTTCACTTGCTTTTCCCCTCTCCTCAAGGACTGACGATGTCTCTTTTTTCTGCCGTCGAAATGGCACCCCGCGACCCGATTTTGGGTTTGAACGAACAATTTGCGGCCGATACCTCCCCCATCAAAGTGAACCTGGGTGTGGGCGTGTATTTCAATGACCAAGGCAAGCTGCCCCTGCTGGAATGCGTGCAACAAGCCGAGCACACCCTGATGGCCAAACCCACAGCGCGCGGTTATCTGCCGATTGACGGTATCGCCGCTTATGACACTGCGGTCAAAGGCCTGGTGTTTGGCGCTGACTCCGAGGCCGTCAAATCCAACCGCGTGGCCACCGTCCAAGCCTTGGGCGGCACCGGCGGCTTGAAAATCGGTGCAGATTTTTTAAAGAAACTCAACCCGTCAGCCAAAGTGTTGATCAGCGACCCGAGTTGGGAAAACCACCGCGCCTTGTTCTCGTCCGCCGGTTTCACAGTTGACACGTATGCGTATTACGACGCTGCCGCGCGCGGGGTGAATTTCCAGGGCATGCTCGACAGCCTGAACGCCGCCGCCCCGGGCACCATCGTCGTCTTGCATGCTTGCTGCCACAACCCCACCGGCTACGACATCACCCCTGAACAATGGGACCAAGTGGTCGATGCCGTCAAAGCGCGCCAGCTCACTGCGTTTTTGGACATGGCTTACCAAGGTTTCGGACACGGCATTGCCGAAGACGGCGCAGTCATCAACAAGTTCGTCAAAGCCGGTCTCAACTTTCTGGTGGCTACGTCCTTCTCCAAAAGTTTTAGCTTGTATGGCGAACGCGTGGGCGCGCTATCTGTGCTTTGTCAATCGGCCGACGAAGCCGCACGTGTTTTGTCGCAACTCAAAATTGTGATTCGCACCAATTACTCCAACCCACCCACACACGGCGGTGCAGTGGTCGCGGCTGTGTTGCAAAGCCCGGAATTGCGCCAGATGTGGGAAAAAGAACTCGGCGAGATGCGGGTGCGCATCAAAACCATGCGCCAAAGCCTGGTCGACGGTTTGAAAGCTGCAGGCATCAAAGAAGACATGGGCTTCATCACGCGCCAGATCGGCATGTTCAGCTATTCAGGCTTGAGCAAAGACCAGATGCTGCGTTTGCGTTCGGAGTTCGGTGTCTACGGCACCGACACCGGCCGCATGTGCGTGGCGGCCTTGAACAGCCAGAACATCGGTCATGTGTGCCAAGCGATTGCCACGGTTTTGAAATAGGCGGACAACATGGCCACCAAAGCACTGATTTTTGACGTTTTCGGCACCTTGGTCGATTGGCGCAGCAGCATCGCCCGCGAAGCTCAAACGCTGTTGTCGCCACTGGGCCTGAACACCGATTGGCACGCATTCGCTGACGCCTGGCGCAACGAGTACCAACCGGCCATGGAAAAAGTACGCAGCGGTCAGCGCGGCTTTTGCAAGCTCGACGAATTGCACAGAGGCAATCTGGACATCGTGCTCGAGCGCCTGGGCTGGCATCAAGTCGACGAAGCCACCCGCGAAACGCTCAACCTGGGCTGGCACCGTTTAGAGCAATGGGCAGATGTCGAACACGGACTGGCGCGTTTGCGGCAAAAGTTTGTGCTCGCGCCTTGCTCTAACGGCCATATCGGTTTGATGGTCAACCTGGCGCGACACAATCGCTGGCACTGGGACGCGATCACCGGCGCGGAAATCGCAAGGGACTACAAACCGCAAGCCATCGTCTACCAGGCTTCGGCAGCGGCGCTCGGTTTTTTGCCTGAAGAAACCATGATGGTGGCCGCACATTCAGACGATTTGGTGGCCGCAGCGCGCGCCGGTTTGAAAACCGCTTTCATCGCCCGGCCAGACGAACACGGTCCGGGCTTGGGCGAATCTGTCGCTAAATCGCCCATGGATTACTCAGCCGCCGATTTGCTGGACCTGGCCACGCAACTGGGCTGCGCTTAAACCCTCCTTGAGATGTATCTTTCGACTGCTGGCCAGGCAGTTGAACTGTTTACACCGCGTCCCAGACCACCGAGCGCATGGCTATCGAGCCGAGTTGAAAACCGGTATTGAAATAACTCACCTTGTCTTCATCGGTGGCTGCGCCTGCGGCGTACAACAAAGGCAGGAAATGCTCGTAGCTGGGGTGTGCCAGGCTTGCCTCTTGGCCACGCTGCTGAAAATCCACCAACGCTTCACTTTCGCCCGCAGAAATACGCGCGGCGACCCAGTCATCAAAGCTACGGGCCCAGTCCAGCGCCTGCTCGCTGCCCATGTGCATTTGCATGGCGCGCAAGTTGTGAACGGTGTTGCCGCTGGCCACGATCAACACCCCTTGGCTTCGCAGGCTTTGCAGTTGCCTGCCAATGGCAAAGTGCTCGGCAACAGGTCGTGCATAGTCCATGCTGAGCTGCAACACAGGAATATCAGCCGACGGAAACATGGGCTTTAACACCGACCAACTGCCGTGGTCCAACCCCCAATCGCTGCTCAAGCCCACACTGGTGCCGTCGGGTGCCGGGCTCAACAACTGCGCCAAACTGCGAGCGGCTTGAGGGTCGCCGGGTGCAGGGTATTGCTGATCGAACAATGCCTGAGGAAAGCCACCGAAATCGTGAATTGTTTTGGGTTTTTCATCCGCAGTGATGTGCCAACCCTGAGTCAACCAATGCGCAGATACACACACAATGAGCTCGGGCAGCGGCCAGCGCCGGCCCGGGCCGAAGTTGGCGCCGATCTCCACCCAACTGCGACGAAATGCATTGTCTTCAATGGCATTCATCGGGCTGCCGTGGCCCAAAAACAGCACGGGCAGCGGTTTTGCAGACCCGCGAGCGGGGCGAGGCGTCAAAGTGTTTAGATTCAATCAAAAACTCCCCATAATGGCTTTATTTTGCGGCTGCTGGCATACACCTGACTTGCATCGGCGACAGGTTGTCAGCCATTCAGCGCATTCAACTGGTATATTGCACTGCAACAAACACATAGTGAGGTCACAGCCATGCTTTACCAATTCTATGAAGCCCAACGGGCGTTGATGGAACCCTTTGCCGAATTTGCCCAAGCGTCATCCAAGATGCTGGCCAACCCGGTCTCGCCCATGGCACAAAACCCCTTGGTTCAGCGTATTTCAGCGTCTTACGACCTGATGTACCGCCTGGGCAAGGACTATGTCAAACCGGCCTTTGGCATCCACTCGGTGCACATACACGGCTCGGACGTGGCCGTGCAGGAGCACACCGAAGTCAACAAACCTTTTTGCGATTTGCTGCGTTTCAAGCGTTTCAGCGACAAGGTGGAAACGCTGCAAAGCCTGCACGACATGCCGGCCGTCTTGGTGGTTGCGCCCTTGTCCGGCCATTACGCCACTTTGTTGCGTGACACCGTGCGCCAATTGCTCAAAGACCACAAGGTCTACATCACCGACTGGAAAAACGCCCGCCTGGTGCCCTTGAGCGAAGGCGAATTTCACCTCGACGACTACGTGAATTACGTGCAGGAATTCATACGTCACATACAAGCCACACAAGGCCATTGCCACGTGATCAGCGTGTGCCAGCCGACCGTGCCGGTGCTGGCTGCTGTGTCGCTGATGGCCAGCCGGGGTGAAACCTTGCCGCTGAGCATGACCATGATGGGCGGCCCGATTGATGCCACCAAATCGCCCACGGCGGTGAACAACTTGGCCATGAACAAAAGCCACGAATGGTTCGAGCACAACGTCATTTACCGTGTGCCGGCCAACTTCCCCGGCGCCGGGCGTCGCGTCTACCCGGGCTTTTTACAGCACAGCGGTTTTGTGGCCATGAACCCTGACAGGCACATGAACAGCCACTACGACTATTTCAAAGACCTGATCAAAGGCGACGACGCCAGCGCCGAACAGCACCGCCAGTTTTATGACGAGTACAACGCTGTGCTGGACATGGACGCCGACTACTACCTGGAAACCATTGCCACGGTGTTTCAGGAATTCAAACTGGTGCGCGGCACCTGGGATGTGCGCTCAGAAACAGGCGAACTCGAACGCGTGCGTCCGCAAGACATCACCGGTTGCGGTTTGTTGACCGTGGAAGGCGAACTTGACGACATCTCCGGCTCGGGCCAAACCAAAGCCGCGTTGAAACTCTGTTCAGGCATTCCGGCCAACGACAAGCACCATTACGAAGTCAAGGGTGCCGGTCACTACGGCATCTTCAGCGGACGCCGTTGGCGCGAGTTGGTTTACCCGGAAATCGTGTCTTTCATACAAGCGCACCAGCCCAAGCCTAAAAAAGCAGCTGTGAAAAAACCTGCGGTCAAAGCCCCAGGCAAAACAGTCAGCAAAAACAAAACCGCACCGGCCAGCAGCCGACGCCGGGCGACTGCCTGAATGCAGTGACGCTGGCTCAACGCATTCTGGATGTATTGCCGCAAACGCAATGCACGCGTTGCGGCTACCCCGACTGCGCTGCGTACGCAGACGCCATTGCGGACGGGGACGCACTGATCAACCAGTGCCCGCCGGGCGGCGCTGAAGGCGTGCAGAGGCTGTCTGCCGTCACAGGCCAGGCTTATGTCGAACTCAACCCGTTGAACGGCTTGGAAACACCGCGCAGCGTGGTTTGGATTGACGAGAACTGGTGCATAGGCTGCACTTTGTGCATAGACGCCTGCCCGGTTGACGCCATCATCGGCACACACAAACGCATGCATACAGTCATCGAGTCTGAATGCACCGGCTGCGAACTCTGTCTGCCAGTGTGTCCGGTCGATTGCATGCTGCTGGAGAACGTCAGTGGTCAAGCCAGTGGCTGGGATGCCTGGAGTGCCGCATCGGCTGACAGGGCGCGCACACGTTATGCGGCCAGACAATCGCGTTTGGCAGCGCAGCCAGCAGCGCCTGTGGCCTTGCCAGAGACACACAAACAAAGCCGGGTACAAGCCGCTTTGGAACGCGCCAAAGCGCAAACCTATCAGGCAGAGGACTGAGGCCTTTCAAACTGACCTCGGGTCAGGGCTGAGGTATTGAGCGGTGTGATTTTCTGAAAGAAAGCTGAAAAGCTGCCAGTCAATGGCTATCAGCAGCGAGTGCAGCAAACGCTTTGACCACTTCAGGCGGCGCTTGCACCAACTCGATCAGCACGCCTTCGCCGCTGATAGGAAATTCTTCGTTGCCCTTGGGGTGTACAAAACAAATATCAAAACCGGCAGCGCCTTTGCGAATTCCACCGGGCGCAAAACGCAAACCTTGAGCGCTCAGCCATTCAACAGCTTCGGGTAATTTGTCTATCCACAAACCAATGTGGTTCAAAGGCGTGGTGTGCACCGCCGGTTTCTTGTCCACGTCCAAGGGTTGCATCAAATCGACTTCAACCTTGAACGGACCGCTGCCGATGGCGCATATGTCTTCATCGACGTTTTCGCGCTCGGAGGTGAATTGGCCGGTGACCTGCAAACCGAATAAATCCACCCAAAGTTTTTGCAAGGCTTTTTTATCGGTTGCACCGATGGCGATTTGCTGTATGCCCAGCACCTGAAACGGTCTGCTCATGCGAACTCCACGATCACCTGATCAACCGTTAAGGATTCACCTTTGGCGGCCATCACGCTTTTGACCACACCGTCTTGAGCGGCAAACAACACGTTTTCCATTTTCATGGCCTCGATGACGGCCACACGTTCTCCGGCTTGCACTTTTTGACCGACAGTGACGGCCACATCAACCAACAAACCCGGCATAGGTGAGAGCACGAAACGGCTGAGATCGGGCGGTGGTTTGAACGGCATCTGGCGGTACAACTCGGCCATGCGCGGAGACACCACCAGCGCATCGATGCGCCGTCCGTGGTGTTGCACTTGCAAAACCAAGGGGTTTTTGGCTGAGCCGCGTTCCACCTGAGCGGTGAAGGCTTGGCCGTTGACCGTCCCCTCGATGGCGATATCGTTCAAACGCGAATTGCTGTGTATGGCGTAGTTTTTGTCGTTGACTTTGATGACGGCGGTACCGCGTCCACCGGCATCATCCACCTCGACTTCGGTGAAAGCATGCTCGCCTTTGGCATCGAGTGTAATGACCGCGTATTTTTGCCCCACTTTGACGTCGTATCCCGGCAACTGGCCGCTGAGAGACGCGGCTCGCTCGCGCGATTTGCGGCGCACAAACGCAGCGAGTGCAACCAGAAAATCGTGGTCTGCATGCGGCACGTCTTCGGCATGAAAACCTTTACCGAAATGCTCAGCAATAAAACCGGTGTTGAAGTTGCCGCTGACAAAATCCGGATGTGCCAGCAAAGCCGCTTGGAATGGAATGTTCGAGCTGATGCCGCGAATCACAAAACCGTTCAATGCTTCACGCATTTTTTGAATGGCGTCGTTGCGGTCACGTCCATGCACGATCAGCTTGGCGATCATGGAGTCGTAGTGCATGGAGATTTCACCGCCCTCTTGCAC
>CANGCZ010000059.1 GCA_947452325.1 Comamonadaceae bacterium
ATGGCCGCGTTTGACACAGTCAATGTCAGCAGCAAAAGCACTTGTTGCGAGAGAAGAAACAGAGTTTTCATGGGCTAGGAGTTACGACGTCTAAGGGTAATCGGCCTCAACTTGCCGGTCTTGAGCCATCAGCGGGGCTGAGCAAGGGCTTAGTCAACGGTATAACAGGTCTGGTCCCTGTGCCATTTGCCGGTGTCTGTGACGCAATGGTGCTGAATCAGTTTGCGGCTGATGTCAGATAAAAAATACGATCTGTAAAGCGCGTTTTTGTTTGGAACAAAGTTCACAGTTCGAAAGATGGGACATTCCTCGCTGCGTATGCAGCGGTCGAATTGCTTGCTGTTTTCATAGAGCTGTATGCTGATGCGGCCCGGCGTCAGGCTTTTCTCGGTGCCTGCTGTGACGATGCAGGTTTTGGGGTCGACAAAATGAAGTTCGGACAGTTCATTGAAGTAGTTCATCTCAGCGACCACGAGTTCCAAAAACCAGGGCGCCACAATGCCCTTGCACTCGTAGTAGTCCAGCTTGTCTGAATGGTGAACCACTTCGCCCAGGGGCAGTTTGTTTTTGTCCAGCATCAACATCGGTTCTTTGCCGGAGTTAGGCGGATGGGCCTTGGAGGCGCGGGGTGCTTCTTCCTGGCCTTCTTTGCTTTGTGAGCCTTCATTCAAGACGGATTCCACGCGCCGGTTGACCGAATCTTCTTCCTTGGTGAGCGCTTTTTTCTCCGGCACTTGCAAAAATTTGCTGTCTTTGGCCGCATTGTCATCCGAGCAGGCAGCGAACAGGCAGACAGCCAGTAAGCACGCGGCCAGCAAGCTGCCTTTTTTGAGCAGAAACAGGGGAGGAATAGATGGCATATTGGCTATTATCGGGGCATTGGGCTTGCTTGCAAAACCGGTATGCGGTGATGAAAGTGCGGCCTGGGGTTTATGTCATCAACCGGTTAATACCAAGGAATACGCGTTCTTCATTTTGGACAAAACCTTATCTGCTTTCGAATTCTGAGCCTGTGTGATTTGCAGCGGTTTGATGTTGCCTATCTGGGTGATGCTGGCGATTTTTTTATTGCTGTTGGAGATGAAATCAATGTTCTTGGAAATATTGCTGCTGGTGTCCCGGATATTCAAATAAAACTCGGTGGAATATTTGTTGAACAAATCGGTCAAGGCCTTGCTCTCTGCCACAGTGGCGTTGATGGCGGTACCTTTGAAGGCTTCGATCCCGGTCAGCATGCCCATATCGTCGAGTGCTTTCAAGCCCCTGTAATTGATAGCCAAAGCCTGTGTATCGTCGTAGCCGACAAATTTGGAGCTGCCGCCAGGCACCACGGTGACCGTGGTGGAAGTGGTCGTGCCCGGATTGGTCGCTGAGCCAGTGGGCTCGATATGTGTTTGAACTTCGAATTTTCCGTTGATTGATTTGGACCACAACTGGCTGTCCCAGGGTGAAATCATTTGTTTGGTGGTACTGGAAGACGGCGTGATGATCATTTTGTTGATCTGCGGGTTCAACGTCCTCAAAGTCGAAATATTGCTGTTGAGAACCTCAAATGTGTCATTCAACACCAGCGTGTTTTCAGGGAATTTAGCCAGCATATTGGCGTAAGTCTTGGCCTGACTGGAGGTCAAATTGACTTTGGCCGGCATATTGGTGATGTTGACCTGAGAGATTTGGGTTTGTCCCGCGTTCAAATCTTTGAGGTTGGCTGAAATATTTTCTGCCGTATCGGCAATAGAAACTTTCAAGTGACTGTTTAATTTCCATGCGGCCAAGGCTTGTACCGCGGTCATGGGCCTAGGGCTTGCTGCAGTGGCAATGCTGGTGGCGCTGACCGGTGAGACCTGCATGATTTATCCTCTCAATTTGATCAGAGCGGCAATCTATTGCCGCTCAAGGCTTGCACGTTCAACCATTGATCGGTCGGCAGGCGCATTTGTTTAACTTCTATGGCTATGCAAGTTATGCGCCTAGTCTGTTTATTTCCCAGAGTGGGCAACTGCCAAGCGCAACTTGAGGCAGCCCAAGTCCCTTGGGTACGGCTTCTGGTGTTTAAAAAAACGCGGTTTGACTTCAGAAGCCTGTAGATTTGTCGAAGTCAAAGACAAGGTGCTTTGTATCTGTCTTTAACCATTGGAAACGCTCTGTGAAAACCTTTTTGTGTCTTTGTCTCGCATGTCTGTTGAGTGTTTTTGCCGCACACGCTGAGTCAAACCGATTCATTGGAGGAAACATACACATAGCCACAGGTTACCAGTTGAACACGCCTGAGCTTTACAACTACAGCAACAGCCAAACCACATCAAATTCAAATATCAACGGCATTCCTCTGGTCATCGGACTCGGTTACAGCTTGTCCTTGAATCCATCGACAGTCATAGGCTTGGCGTATGAAAAAAACCTGGTTGATACGTATACAACCAGTTTGTCGACGGGAAGTTCGACGACGGAGAGCCTGGGCTACACCAATCAACAGCGTTATTCACTCACTGGCGGGTATTTATTGAGCAGCTTTTCAATGGTTTATGGAAAGGTGGGTTATGCCAGTCTGACCACCACCAAAGCCGTCAATAACTTTGATCTCAACGGTTACGTGCTGGGCGCAGGCTACAAATTATTTTTGAATAATTCCCAGTATGTATTTGCCGAATACAACCACACGCGCATGCCCAATACCAAGGTCACCGTGGGCACGTATTCGTTTGACGCCCGTTCCGTCGGGCATGAGCTTTTGTTCGGCCTGGGTTTGCAGTTTTAAGTCTGCAAACAGGTCAGCGTTTTTGGTACTGGGCCTGGCCGAACAGCGTTTCAAAGGCCTTGGGGTCGTTCTTGATCGGTTTGCGTAACTCGGCCAGCACCGCACAGCCGCGAATCACCGCAGGTCTGCTGCCCACCAAGTCAAACCATTCTTTCAGGCGCGGAAAATCTGCCCAATGGATGCCTTGGTTTTCCCAGTTGCGCAGCCAGGGGTAAATGGCCATGTCGGCAATGGTGTACATATTGCCTGCGATGTATTTACCCAACGCCAGTTGCTTGTCCATCACGCCATACAAGCGCTTGGCTTCATTGGTATAGCGGTCTACGGCATAAGGAATTTTTTCGGGCGCATATTGGCGGAAATGGTGGTTTTGGCCCAGCATGGGACCAACCCCGCCCATTTGGAACATCAGCCATTGCAAGACTTCAAACTTGGCTCGGTCCGATTTGGGCAGAAACTTTCCCGTCTTGGCCGCCAGATACAACAAAATCGCTCCAGACTCGAAGACGCTGATGGGTTTGCCATCCGGCCCGACCGGGTCGACCAAAGCCGGGATTTTGTTGTTCGGGCTGATGGTCAAAAACTCAGGCGTGAACTGTTCGCCCTGAGCGATGTTGACAGAATGGGCCAGCCAGTCACGACCCAGCCGGTAGCCACATTCTTCCAGCATGATGTGAACTTTGTGGCCATTGGGTGTGGGCCAGCTGTAAACGTCGATCAGGTGATCAGTCATGTTCAGCTGCCGCGAGTGACAGGCATGTCCACTTCCTGAGGCATGGTGGCGATGTGACGCGCCAACTCCAGTTTGGCGATGGAGTTACGGTGAACTTCATCCGGGCCGTCGGCCAGACGCAAGGTGCGCTGATGGGCATAGGCATAGGCCAGCGGGAAATCGTCGCTGACCCCACCGGCACCGTGGGCTTGGATCGCCCAGTCGATGATCTGCGTGGCCATGACAGGCGCGATCACCTTGATCATGGCGATTTCGGTTTTGGCGATCTTGTTGCCGACCGTGTCCATCATGTAAGCGGCTTTGAGCGTCAGCAAACGGGCCTGCTCAATCATGATGCGGGACTCGGCAATGCGCTCGTGCCACACGCCTTGCGAGGACAGCACTTTGCCGAAAGCAGTGCGGCTGTTCAGGCGCTTGCACATGAGTTCGAGTGCGCGTTCGGCGCAACCGATGGTGCGCATGCAGTGGTGAATACGGCCCGGGCCTAAGCGGCCTTGGGCGATTTCAAAGCCTCGTCCTTCGCCGAGCAAGAGGTTGCCAACCGGTACGCGCACGTTTTTCAGCAATACCTCCATGTGACCATGCGGTGCGTCGTCGTAGCCGAACACGCTCAAAGGACGCAACACTTCTACGCCGGGAGAATTGGCCGGCACGATGATCATGCTTTGCTGAGAGTGGCGGGGCGCATCCGGGTCGGTTTTGCCCATGACGATGTAAACCGCGCAGCGCGGGTCACCGGCACCTGAGGACCACCATTTGCGGCCGTTGATCACGTAATGATCGCCTTCACGACGGATGGAGCACTGTATGTTGGTGGCGTCAGATGAGGCCACATCGGGTTCGGTCATCAAAAACGCAGAACGTATGTCGCCGCGCAGCAATGGTTCGAGCCACTGGTCTTTGAGTTCTTCGCTGGCATAACGTTCAAAGGTTTCCATGTTGCCGGTGTCTGGCGCAGAGCAATTGAACACCTCTGCGGCAAACGGCACACGACCCATGATTTCGCACAAAGGCGCGTATTCGAGGTTGCTTAGGCCTTCTGGCGCGCGTTTGCTGTGTGGCAAAAACAAATTCCACAAACCGGCTTTGCGTGCCAAAGGTTTGAGTTCTTCAACGATTTCGGTGGGAATCCAGGGGTTGCCTTTGGCGCGATTGGCGGCGATTTCTTCGTAAAAGCGTTTTTCGTTGGGGTAAATGTGTTGGTCCATGAAGGCGATCAAGCGCGCCTGCATTGTTTTGACCTTGTCGGTGTAATCAAAGTTCATCTGGGTCTCCGTTTAGTAAGTGTGTATGGGGCAAGTAAGAAAAAATCAATGGCGTTGTGCAAACAGCCAGGCGAGTTCGGCCATGGGGCGCGCGCCTGCGCCTGAGGCTTTGGCTTGTGCGCTGGAGGCCGTGCCGTCTTCGACACGTTTGGCAATGCCTTGCAAAATCGCGGCAATGCGGAACATGTTGTAGGCCAGGTAAAAGTTCCAGTCTTTCTTTAAAGCATCCAGCGTGGTGATACCGCTGCGCTTGCAATACAAATCAATGTATTCGTCTTCCAGTGGAATGCCGAGGTCGGCGTGATCAAGCCCGCCTATGCCTCTGAAGCTGCCAGGAGGAATATGCCAGGACATGCAGTGATAGCTGAAGTCAGCCAGCGGGTGGCCCAGCGTAGAAAGTTCCCAGTCCAGAACTGCCAGTATGCGCGGTTCCTCAGGGTGAAAAATCATGTTATCCAAACGAAAGTCGCCGTGCACGATACAGGTCAGGTCGGCACGGGCGCTGTCGGGCATATGGGCTGGTAACCAGTCCATCAGCTTGTCCATTTCTGCAATAGGTTGGGTCACCGAGGCTCGGTATTGCTTGCTCCAACGACCAATCTGGCGGTCAAAGTAATTGCCGGGTTTGCCAAAATTTTCCAGCCCTTGCGCTTTGTGGTCCACCGCGTGTAAGGCCGCGATGACACGGTTCAGCTCAAGGTAAATACCGCGACGCTGTTCGCGCGTCATGCCAGGCAGTGCCTGGTCCCACAACACACGGCCTTGCACAAATTCCATGACATAAAAAGCGCGGCCGATGACCGATTCGTCTTCGCACAGCACATGCATGTGAGCCACCGGCACACCCGTGCCTTGCAGTCCGCGCATGACGGTGAACTCGCGCTCGATGGCGTGGGCTGAGGGCAGCAGTTTGGCGACCGGCCCGGGCTTGGCGCGCATCACATAGCTTTTGGAAGGTGTGATCAGTTTGTAAGTCGGGTTGGACTGGCCGCCCTTGAACATTTCAACCTGTAAAGGGCCGCTGAAACCGTCCATGTGCGATGTCAGCCAGGCTTGCAGTGCGGACACGTCAAAGCGGTGGGAGTCGCTGACTTCACGGGTGCCGACAAAATTGTCAAAGTTGCTCATGTATTCACTCCGCAGCGCTGATCTTCATCAGCATTTCCCTGTTGCGTATCACCAGACCGCCGGGCTCTATGCGCAAGGCTTCTTCTCTTTCCATCGCTTTGAGTTCCTGGTTGACTCGCTGGCGAGAAGCGCCCAGCAGTTGTGCCAGTTCTTCTTGCGCCAAATGCAAGCCGATGCGGACTTCTTCGCCGTGATTGAGTGAAGGCACGCCGTAACTGCGCGCCAAATGCAGCAATTGTTTGGCCAGTCGAGCGCGCAGCGGCAAGGTATTGAGGTCTTCCACCAAACCGAACAACTGCCGTATGCGCCTGGCTTGCAAGCGAAGCATGGCTTGGTAGAACTCGACGTGTGCCGCCAATATGCGTTCGAAATCGTGTCTGGCCACACACAAAATGGTGGTGTCGCCATGCGCATAAGCATCGTGCGTGCGGCTGTCGCCGTCCAGTATGGCCACATCGCCGAACCAGATACCCGGTTCGACATAGGTGAAAGTGATTTGCTTGCCCGACAACGAGGTTGAGCTGACTCGCACCGCCCCTTTGGCGCAGGCAATCCAGTCTTCGGGCGTGTCTCCGCGCGCGGTGATCAAGTCGCCGTCTTTGAGTCGTTTGACGTAAGCGCATCGGAGTATGTCGTGACGGAGTGAAGGTGAAAGAGAAGAAAACCAGCGTCCGGCATTCACTGCCTCGCGCTCTTCAATGGTAAGGATTGGCTCGTCCATCGTCTGTCTTGTCGGTGACCTGTGGGTTGAAAAATGTCTCCGGCGGGACCGGTGACTTGAGAAAAGCAGTGATCAAGGCTTGTATTGAGGGATTTGCTTGTCCAGAAACGCCTGAATGCCTATGCCGGCATTCGGGTGATGCAGGTTTTTGACAAAGTGCTGTTTTTCAAGTTGCAGCTGTGAGAACAAGTCTTGGGCAGGGGCTGCATTCACCAGCTCTTTGATGCTGGCAAGTGTATTGGGTGCGCGTTGGTTCAGTCGTTCAGCCCATGCCACGGCGGTTGCCAAGGCTTGGCCGGGCTCGGCCATTTGATTGATAAGGCCGTGTTCAAACAGTTGTGCGGCAGTAACTTTGTCCCCCAGCATCAACCATTGGTTGACCAAAGACCGGGGCAGGGCGCGCGCCAACTGCCAACTGCCGCCCCCGTCAGGTGACAAGGCGACGCTGCTGTAGGCCATCACAAACACGCTGTTGGACGCGGCCACCAGAAAGTCGCAGGCCAGTGCCAATGAAAACCCGGCGCCTGCTGCCGCGCCTTCCACAGCCGCCAGCACAGGCTTGGGAAAAGTGGCTATGGTCTCCAGCCAGGCGTGCAAGCCGTCTATGCTTTGGGCCTGGTGCTCGGGGGGCAGGTTGCGGTTATGCATCAAACGGTTGAGGTTGCCTCCCGCACTGAAATGTGCGCCTTCGCCGGTGATGATGACGCTGCGCACATCGGTATTGCTTTCGGCGGCGTTCAAGGCTTCTATTCCTGCCGAATACATCTCCGGGCCAAGGGCATTGCGGTACTCGGGATTGGAGAGGCTCAGAACCAAAGTCTGGCCGACGCTGTGACTTTTGAGTTGTGCGGTCATGATTCAGGTCGTGGTGTGCGCCAGGCTCAAACCCAGTGCGCCGCGACGGCGTAACCATGGGCTGGGACGGTAACGCGGATCGCCGTACACGGTTTGCATGTTGAACAAGACTTCAAGCAAGCTGTCGGCGCCCAACATATCGCCCAGGGCCAGCGGGCCTTTGGGGTAACCCAGTCCCAGCGTAACAGCGGTTTCCAGATCGGCGGGAGAGCAAATGCCTTGCTGGCAGATATCACTGGCAATGTTGACGATCTGCGCGACGACGCGTTGCGTGACAAAACCGCCGCTGTCTTGGATGACACTGACTGGCTTACCGTCTTTGGCAAAAAGAGCATGCGCTGCGTTGCGCATATCGGTGCGAGTGGCCGGGTTGGTTGCCAGCACCCGTCGACGGGTGGCCGCGTCCGGCATCAGCATGTCTATACCCAGTGTGCGCGCCGGGTCTAAGCGCTCGACAATGGCGCAGGTAGTGACATCGAAACCCAAAGGCGCCACCAGGCACAAAGCCTGGTTAGAAGCTGCGGTGCCGGTTTCTATCTGGGCGCCCAGATCTTTGAGCAGTTGAAACAGCTCAGAGCGGCGAGCGGCGCGCGAAGACACCCAGACCGGCGGTAATTCTTTGACCACTGGCGTGTCGGGCTCTGGCGGGATGATGGCTTTGCCATCGCTGTAACTGTAAAAACCTTGACCGGATTTGCGCCCCAGCCAGCCGCCGGCCAGACGTTGCGAGGTGATGACCGAGGGGCGGTAGCGAGGCTCCTCAAAGTACTGGTGGTAAATGGATTCCATCACGGGGTGGGACACATCCAGAGCGGTCAAATCCATGAGTTCGAAAGGCCCGAGCTTGAAGCCGACCTGGTC
>CANGCZ010000060.1 GCA_947452325.1 Comamonadaceae bacterium
AGGGCTGGGGCATGACAGAAACCTCGCCTTTGTGCACTGTCTCTTATTTGAAGTCGGCATTGGCGCAAGCACCGGCTGATGAACGCTACCGTCGTGCCGCCATGGCGGGTGTGCCCGTGCCGCTGGTGGATTTGCGCATACGCGCAGACGACGGATCAGACGCAGATTGGGACGGGGTGCAAGTCGGCGAAATACAAGTCCGGGGTCCGTTCATCACAGGCAGTTACCACCAAGTGCCGGTTCAAGAGGATAAATTCACACGAGACGGCTGGTTGCGCACCGGCGATGTGGCCCATGTGGACCCGGCGGGTTTTGTGCGCATCACTGACCGCACCAAGGACTTGATCAAGTCAGGCGGTGAATGGATCAGCTCGGTGGCTCTGGAAAACGCCTTGATGGCACATGCCAGCATTACAGAAGCCGCTGTCATCGCCATACCGGATGCGAAGTGGAGCGAACGGCCATTGGCTTGCATCGTATTGAAACAAGATTCACAACTCGATGCGAAGGCTCTAGCGCTTCACTTGCAAGCGATGGGATTTGCCAAATGGCAATTGCCTGAACGCTATGAAGTCATGACAGCCATACCCAAAACTTCCACAGGCAAATTTTTCAAGCTCAAATTGCGTGAAATGTATCCGGCATGATTGTCAGATTGCACACGGAATAATCAGCCTTGGTTATCCAGCCAATGCACCCATCCGGGATTGAACAATATCCATATAAAAACCAAACACAAAGCGGCAAGATACGGTGATAAAGCTTTGAGCAAATCGCGGGTTCTGACAGAGCCGGCTGCCTGTCGCGCTATCACTACCGCGTAACCTAAGGGCGGCAGCAAAAAACTCATTTGAATCACCAGCAAAAGCAACACAGCGACCTGCTGGGCATCTCCCATCAGCAAAATCAAACCCGGACTGACGATGGGGATGATGACAAATATCAATTCGAATGCATCCATCATCCAGGCACACACCGCAACGCCCACAAAAATCACAGCGATGTGCAGCGTGTCTGGGGGTGAGTGCACTATCCAGTTGTTGATGAGTTGATCTGTTTCGTAAAGGCGGAATACCAGACTGAAAGTGGTGGCAGCCATCAGCAATGTCAATAAAGAGCCGCTGAATGAAAATGTATGTCGGAAAATTTCTTGCCAGACTGACAGCTTGTTGCGCATCAACCAAGCCACATAAACAGCCAGTACCAGGCAACCAGTGGCTGCGGCCTCTACCGCATACAACCACCCGCTGAAAACCCCGCTCAGCAATAAAACAATCAAAGCGATGGCGAACCCGGCTTTCAAGAACGAAAAGGTCTCAGCGCCTGCACCAGTAGTGATTGGCGATTCGGACAGGTGCCTGAATTTCCATGCAATCACGATTGCCCACAAGATGAAGAGCAAGAGACCCGGCAGCAAAGCAGCGTGAAACATGTCCTGTGTGTTCATCACATGCGGATTGCTGATTGAAGACAAACCATTGTTGAATGCTTCAGTATGGGCGCGCATCATGGCGTCGCCCATGAGTATCAACACCAGAGAAGGTGGTATGACCAAACCTACTGTGGCCGCACAACTGATCAAGCTGATGCCGTTTGCGCTGTCATGGTCAGCGGCTTTGTCCGACAAAGTTCTTTTGAGCAATCCTGCGCTTGCGGCCACCGATCCGTTCATTGGCGAAATCAAGCCGGAAAATAAGATGACAGCAAGCTCTTGCGGTAACAACAGGCGATAACAGAGACGTTTGAGCAATTGCAATATATCGTTTGCCAGTCCGCTGTATTGCAGCAATATGCCAAAAAAAACATATAAAGGAACAGCTTGCAGCAAGTCGTTTTCCAGCAAACCTGACAGGCGAGATGCCAATAAACCCAGGATCGGTAAATTGAAAACTCCGCCAGCCAGTCCAAAGAGCGCAAACACCGTGCTGACCGCCACCAATACCTCCCATACCGCCAAGCTGCTGAAGACGGTAAGCGCACTGACAGAGAACAACATGCCAATGCCAAAGGTCTGGGTGACTTCAAGACTTATCACTGTAAGCCTTATAGAGTGAAAAAATATTCGTCACCAACCAAGCCAAAGCAAGCCAAACAAGCGCCAACTTGATCAAATAAAAGCCAGGTGAATACGAATCCGGGAATTTTTCGTCCTCATGCCATGAATTCATCAACAAAGGCATGGCGCTGTATAAAAGAAAGAACGCCCAAGGCGCGCACACGATAAAACGTAACCAAGCCAACCGCAATGCATTTCTTGGCTGAGCTGTGTTTGAAATTTGTAAATGACTTTTCGTCAAACAGGCCATGCCGAAAGCAATCACCCAAAAACAAGCAAATGCAAGTTGACCCATGTCATTGACCAGCCTGGGGTTACCGGCAGTGAAAAGGCGTAAGGGCCACTGCACCCATAAAAAAAGGATCAGCAAAAAAACAGGTGTGCCGCCAAACAATAACTTCAGAAATGTGAGTGACTTACTGACCATATGCGTGAGACCTCTGACAGTGCATACACACCAAGTATCATAAGTGTCGGTACATGGTGAGAGAGATCAGCCCCATAAACTGTTTATGAAAAAAACAGCACTTTTTTGTATTTTCAAGCTGGCTATTCACACAATTGATGTTTGCTCAATATTACGCGCATGAATACTATTTCTTTCTGGCGCATGGCATTCTTCTTTAACCTCATATTGATCGCTTTAACCATCAATATTGGCTCAGGCATGATTTAAACCTCGCAACCAGTGGGTTGTGGTTAAATGAATTTTTATAAAGGAGTCACGAATGCATAACCACCATCCCAACACAACCGAAGTCGAAGTACCCGCTAAACGTGTTTTTTTCCATCAAGCCGCTGCTGCTGGTGTCAGTGCAGCCATGGCTGCCATGCCTTTGGCTGGCCATGCGCAAACCCAAGACAGTTTTATTTTGGCCACTGTGCAATTGAATGCCAAACCCGGGAAATTAGATGCCTTGTGCAAAGAAGTGTTCGAAACCGCATTGAAAGAGACCCGGCGCTTTGACGGTTTGATCAGTCTGGAAGTTTTTGCAGAACAAGGTACAGACACACTTTTACTGATTGAAAAATGGAAGTCCAAAGCGCATCACGAGAAATACCGTGAATGGCGCAAAACCTCTGGGTTCGGCGCCATCGTCGGACCATACGTCACAGGTCCGTCAGCAGTTCGCTATTTCGACCCGCGTCCAGAATAATTCCAACATTTCGCATATTGTTTTTTTATTTCTGAAAGAAATTGTCTTTACTTCTGCTGCTAAAAAAAACCCTGCCGCGAGGCAGGGTCTAAAGCACTTGTTTCAGTGCAGGGGGAGAAGAACGTCACACGAAGCAAAGTCTCAAAAACCCAGTCATCTTATGAAACTTTTCAGTCGAAATCGATGGGAAAAGTTCACTATCGTTATTCCGTTGCCATATCAGGAAAATTTCCCTTGTTAAAATAATCTCTTTGGCAAATAATACAGAATTGTTAATTTAATTGAGTTTCAACATGAAAACCGCTTTGAAGTTTTTGCTTTTGACTGCTGCCTTGTTGGTTCACTCTGCTTATGCTGCCAACAAACCTGTCGCCTTTGTCAGTTTTTCAAAAGGCTTTATCTCGATTTTCCAATTGGATGACATGAACAAGATTGCCGACATTGAAGTCGGTGACGGGGCACGTGGCATGGGTGTCAGCGACGACGGCAAGACACTCGCCGTGGCTGTCAAAAGCGCAGGCGAACTGCTTTTGATTGACATTGAATCACGCAAAATCACCAAACGCATTGCTGTTGGAAAAAATCCTGAATTTGTCCGCGTCTTGAACGACAAAGCTTTTGTTGCCTATGAGCCCTCCAATCAAATGGCCGCTCCTGGCGCGGATGCCGCCCATCAAAAGAAAAAAACCAAAGACGATGATGACGCCACACCAGCCCGAGTATCTGTGGTCGACCTGAAAACAGGAAAGAAAATAGCTGATATCGAAGCCGGCATGGAAACAGAAGGCATTGAATTTTCAGCGGATGGTCAATGGCTTCTGGTCACCAATGAATCCGATGAGAACGTCAGTATTCACGATATAGCCACAGGCAAACTGATTAAAAAGGTGGATACCAAGAAACATGGTTTGCGCCCACGAGGCATCAAGCGTGCACCGGATGGAAACACATTTGCGGTCACCCTCGAACTCAGCGACAAGCTGCTTATCCTGAACAAATCCTTTGAAGTGCAAGACGTTATCAGCACAGGCAATGTGCCTTATGGCGTGACTTTCAATGCAGCAGGTACTGAAATTTACGTGGCACTTGCCAAAGCAAAAGCAGTTCAGGTTTTTGACGCCAAAAGCTATGCTGTGAAAAGAATGATCAACGTTGGCGAGCGTTGCTGGCATTTCACCCTGAGCCCGGATGAATCCAAATTGATCGCGGCCTGTGGCAGATCCAACAACCTGGTGGTTGCGGACACCCAAAGCGGAAAAATTCTGCAAGACATACCCAGTCCTGGTACTCCTTGGGGCATCATCACTTACCCGCGTTCCACAGGTTCATTGGATTTCAAAAAATAAACCTCACTTCTTACTGACTAAAAAAGCCGCTTCAGCGGCTTTTTTTAATGATCCATTATTGCGATTTGCAGATTAGCTAGACAAACCTAGAAAACAATACCCTTGCGGCTTTAAGAGCAAAGATCATTGAAATCCACGGGTTTTTACTCTTACTTTGATACAATTAGCCAATTAAATTACTGCAATATAAACAATTTAAATTTTAATAAGCATTTTATGTTGCTTGCCAAAAAAATTGTCATAAGCCTTGCTTGCGCATGCTTTTACTATTTTGCTTTTATGTTTAATAAATATATCTTCAACGAATACACATTTTCATTCGGAGTCAATTGGATTTTTGTTCCCAGCGGTTTACAGCTGATCTTGGTCTTGACTGCTGTTGAAGAAGCCGCCATTGGCATTATGCTGGCATCCTGGCTCATTGGATTTCAATACTATTACCTGGACTCCGATCTCAACACTGTCATCACAGGCATCATCACAGGAGTCTCGCCGCTGATTGCCCGAAAAATCTCATTTGATTTTCTGCATATTGAAGAAGATTTAAAAGACCTTACTTTTAAAAGTATTTTGCAAATGTCAATAATTTTTGCATTACTGAGTGCGACATTGCATCAACTCTGGTTTTTTTATAACCAAGTCTCTGACAAATTCATAGATAACCTGATAGTCATGGTTATAGGAAATTTGACAGGCACTGTCATGGTGTTGGTACTCATCAAATTTGCGGTCAGTTTATTGAAACGTCACAATTCACCTGTCGAATAAAAGCATGACCGCTTAAGCGGTATGTTTCCGATCAAGCGCATGCAGGCTTGGCTTGGCATAAGCACTGACACGACACCAACCAACAACTGGCAAATTAAGATTTGGTGCCGGTCATCACCCCGGCAAATTGGCCACCACGCTCTATGTCAATTTCAAGATATGAAAGCTTGCCCGAAATTTTGCCTGTTTTGTGTATTTTGACCAGTCCCATGCAATTGATATCGTTTTCCAATTGGCCGTGAACTTGTATTTCCTGAGCTTGTACTTTTCCTTTGATATTGCCTTGAGGCCCAACATCCAGTTCTTTGCATGTGATTTCGCCTGTGATGTCGCCGTTTATCTCAGCAAGACCAGGGACGTTGATGGTCCCCACAAATGTCACTCCACTGGGAATGAACAAATCATTGTTGAGATTGGAACTTTTTACGACTGGTAAGCTTGACATGACATTGCTCGAAATTGATTAATCCGCATCATATTACAAACACGATTGCCCGTCTGTGAGCAAGCATGTTTTACCTTGGCTTCTCCATCACCACTAAGAGACTATTCTTGGCACTTTGATGTAATTAATGGCGACTATGGTTCGTTTACCTTCGGTTTTTGGCACATGATGTAGCAGCAAACCCGGAAAAAATACCAGTGATCCTATGGCTGGCTTAACCACCAATTGATGATTGAAAACAATAGGGGCTGATTCTGCTTCCATATCCAGATAGATCACTGAAGAAAAATCTGATGGGTAATGGCTATGCGGAATTGCATAGTTGGTTTTTTCGTAGACTGCAGTCCAGCAATCAGAAACAGCTAATTCAAAGTTCAGTTCATTCAAATCCATGTTGAAAAATTGCCTTGAGGCTGATTTTATTTTTAAAGCATCCAATGCTATCAAGGGGTTTAATTTTTCAATGAGCAAATGACTCTTCCAAGGGCTCATGTATTCAGCTATTACCTTTGTTTGAATAATATCAAAAGGTGAAGAGCTACTCATAAACAAAGAGGATGCACGACAGAAAACTAAAGCTGTGCCAGTGTTGATTGTATTAAACACTGGCACAACATGATCATTTCATCTTACTTTGAAACAGCGCATTTCAATAATGTAGACACATGTACCGCACTGTCTAAAACCAATCTCTTTTGGTCATAGTTACAAGTACCTTTTGCATTGGCGTATTTGCCTGTCATACCGATCAATTCAGCTGTACCAGTAACAGAAGCCGTGGAACTGTCAGATCTCACATAATTGAGCCGCCATTTATCACCATCTGCGTCATTTCCAATACAAGTACCGCTCCCATTGGTTTTTCCGTTCTCAACGGTCACTGTCCCCAGGCAATCAGAAACACTGATGGCTCCCACACTGAAAAAGGATAAATTTGAATTTATAACTCTTCCTGTGTAGCGGATATTCGTAATTGAAAATTTTGAAGTTCCAAAATCATTTGTGGCGACTGACACTGTCCCATTGCTAACAGTTTCAAATTGACCAGATTCAGCCATGGCAGAAGCCACAGAAATTAAACAAACCATAGCTATAAATATTTTTTTCATTTTTGTGACTCCATATTGAATGGGAAAATTCCCATATAAAGCCTACTCAACAAATGAATTTCATGTCGACATTACAAACCCTAACAATCTTTCTAAATAATTACATCTGAATTCTGATTGAGCAAAGAATAGATTATTTATATTTATCTTACAAAACAACACCGTTATCAACAGAAAGTGTAACTAACAATGATATAGAAATAGCATTATTGCAGTCGAATAAAGAAAACCCAAGATACAAGCACCGAGAAAGTGCAGTTTTAAATATATTTTGAAACATCTCCTCAATCAAAACATTTAGGAGTTGATTGTATTGACCTGTCATTGAATCTCGCTATATTTATGATGAGGGCTTTTCCTCTACAAACTAGGAGTTAACAATGAAAAAGGTATTCTGCCTCCTTCTGATCACATTTTTATCTGCATTTGCTCACGCTGAAACTGGCACTGTTGAAACCATCAGTGGAGGCCCATATCAAATCACAACAAATGATTTTGGTGACTCCAAGCACTCGGTGATTGCATTGAAACTCATAGGAATGACATTAAAGTCTGAAGTTTCATTTATCAAACAAGGCACTACTTTTATTGCCGAATGCGTTGGCAATACAAATTCCGATAAAAATGGAAATAGAGCTGAAGGCACTTGCATATTTACAGATTCCGATGGCGACAAATACAAATTGAACTTCTCAAGATCGAATGTGATTGGGGGGAGCAATCCTGGTGTTCAAAACTGGGTTGGCATGACAGGTAAATTTGTAGGCGCAACCGGCACTTGTACCTATGAGAACAAATCTCAAATACACAATGGTGTTGTTTACGGCATAAATCCAGTCAGGTGTACAGTGACAAAATAATCAGTAGATGAGAAGTTGTCGGTTGATCCGACAACTTCTTGCTCGACTGTTTAGCAAGCAATTACAAATATGCGCCAACTTGGTTACTGAAGCAACTCCAGGCACCATATCTAAAAATTATCAAGCAGCTATTCAGATATTGGCTAGGAAATCAAAGCGAAACAATTCCATTCGCAGTAAAAGACGGCTGAATGAGATGTATCTAAAATAAATTGGCATGGTATTGAGGAGATGACAATGCGCACTCTTGTGAATCCAGTCGGCTGGTTTGAAATTTACGTGGCTGATATGTATCGCGCCAAAACTTTTTATGAATCAGTTTTCAAACGTACTTTGATTGAGATTCCAGCACCGCAAGCTGGTATGAGCATGATGATTTTTGCCAATGATATACAAGCTTCAGGCGCGACTGGGGCGTTGGTCAAACATCCTATGCGACAACCCTCCAACGAGGGAACACTGGTTTATTTTTCTTGTGAAGACTGTGCGACTGAAACTGCACTTGCCACCCAACACAGCGGCATGGTTTTCAAAGAAAAGTTCAATATAGGCGCCAATGGATTCATTGCCA
>CANGCZ010000061.1 GCA_947452325.1 Comamonadaceae bacterium
ATCTGGCAAGCACGTTCTCAAGGCGTTTTTTCGCCAGCGCCTTGAAGCACGAACTGCTGTTGCGCCCCATTGGCACCACGGTGTATTTGATGCCGCCGTATGTACTGAGCGATGCAGACACCGGCTTACTGGCAGAGCGTTTACAAACCGTGTTTGATGAGGTGATCCGCGCATGAGTTTCACGCCATTGGACACCTTGAAATCGCATTTGAATGCGATTGATACGCAAGGACTGCGGCGAGTCAGGCGCAGTGTGGAGTCAGTGTGTCAACCGCATCTGGTGGTCGATGGGAAGCCCATGCTGGCGTTCAACAGTAACGATTATTTGGGACTTGCGTCTCACCCGTTGGTCGTTGAAGCATTGAAAGAGGGTGCATCGCTGTACGGTGCCGGCAGCGGCGCATCCCATTTGATCAGCGGGCATTCGCAGGCGCACGACCGTTTGGAAGAATTACTGGCCTCGATGTTGTCGCCGTATTTGCCGAGTGTGCGAGTGCTGTCATTCAGCACCGGCTACATGGCAAACCTGGGCGTGCTCTCAGCCATGGCAGACATGGCCAAAGGTGACATCACATTTTTTTCAGATGCACTTAACCACGCGTCTTTGATTGACGGCATACGTTTAACGCGCTCGGCGTGTCAGATCTACGCGCATGCGGATATTGCCGATTTGTCGTTGAAACTCTCGTCGTGCCAGAGTGGCAATAAGGTCGTAGTGACAGACGGTGTGTTCAGCATGGACGGTGACACCGCCCCCTTGAAAGAGATGCTTGCTTTGTGCGAGCAACACGGTGCCTGGCTGCTGGTGGATGACGCGCATGGCTTTGGTGTTTTAGGTGACACAGGCGCAGGTGTGTTGCAGCATTTCAATTTGCACTCTGGTCAGTTGATTTACATGGGTACGCTGGGCAAGGCAGCGGGTGTGTCCGGTGCATTTATCGCTGCGCATGAGCATTTCATTGAATGGATGGTGCAGCGTTCGCGCCCCTACATTTACACCACAGCATCTGCGCCTGCGTTGGCACATGCATTGTTGAGCAGCTTGCGTCTGATTCGCGCGGATGAAGGGCGCAGACGCAGAGCACACTTGCAGAATTTGATCCAACAACTTTCCACTGCGCCCGTACCTGCGGGGTGGACGCGGATGCATTCAACGACAGCGATTCAGCCGCTGGTGATAGGCAGCAATGCGCAGGTTTTAAGGGCTTCAGCAGACATGCAATCGAAGGGTATTTGGATAACTGCCATCCGCGCACCCACTGTACCGGTGAATACCGCGAGGCTTCGCATCACTTTGTCTGCGTCGCACACTTCGCATGATGTGGACCGGTTGGTGCGGGCTTTGTCTTTTGAAAGTATTTCATGAATCAGTCATTTCCAACACAAGCGTTTTCGTGTTTTGTCACAGGCACGGACACGGAAATTGGCAAGACCTTGGTGTCGTCTGCACTGGTGCATATGCAAGCAGATCGCGGCTGGCGCGTTGCCGCGATGAAGCCGGTGGCAGCCGGTGCCCAATGGCGGGATGGCCGTTGGTGCAATGAAGACGCGGACGCACTGGCAGCTTGCGCGTCTGTGAAATTACCTCAAGAAATCACTACGCCTTATTTGTTCCAAGCACCTGCTGCACCGCACATTGCTGCTTCGTTGGAAGGCATGGTCATTGACCGTAAGCATGTGCTGAATTGCTACCAGCAAGTGAGTGCGCAAGCCGATGCGGTGGTGGTCGAAGGCGTTGGCGGCTTTCGCGTGCCTTTGAATGACAACTACGACACGGCGGACATGGCCAAAGACTTAGGCCTGCCAGTGGTGTTGGTGGTTGGCATGCGTTTGGGTTGCATCAGCCAGGTTTTGCTGACCGCCGAAGCGATACGTGCCAGAGGCCTGACTTTGATGGGCTGGGTGGCAAACACCGTGGACCCGCACATGCTTTACCCGCAGGAAAACATAGACGCCATCGCGCAGAGAATCAATGCGCCATTGTTAGCTTGTATTCCAAGACTTGATGTGGCGGATGCAGACACGGCAGCGCGTAATTGGGGAGTTAGGAACCTGACCCCAATTAAACCAATTAAACAATTAAATTCTTTGTAGGGTCACCAGGCTATAGCCCAAACCTTGCGCAGAGGTATGTGACGTGCGATGAGTCTCAGTCCATTCACTCGCATTTAACTCAGGCGCAAAAGCATCACCTTCATAGTCTGCATCAATTTCAGTGATGACAAGTTGCTGCGCCAAGGGCAGGGCTTGTGCATACAACTGTGCGCCGCCGATCAGCCACACGACTTCATGGTCAGAGAACAAACCCATAGCCGCTTGCAAAGAGTTCACCACTTGCGCGCCGGGCGCTTCAAACCCTGCTTGCCTTGACACCACCACGTTGGTTCTGCCGGGCAGCGGTCTGAATTTTTCGGGTATGGATTGCCAAGTGACGCGACCCATGATGACGGGTTGTCCTAAAGTCGTTCGCTTGAAATGCGCCAAGTCTTCAGGCAAATGCCAGGGTAAATCACCATTCACGCCAATGACGTTGTTGCGGGAGCGGGCGTAAATCAAATGCAGTGGCATGGCAAATCAAGTATGTAAAAACAGTCAATCCCCATTGTCGGTCAACAAGGCTTACCCATTGGCAGCAGGTGATGAGCGCGAGGGCAGCAACACCGCAGCGATGGCGGTCAGTACGCAAATCAGCGCCACGTAGTCTTGCCAATGCGGCCATTCTCCGACCATGAAAGTTGCGAACAAAGTACCTATCAAAGGCACGGCCATGATGCTCATGGCGCTGGTCGAAGAGGGCAGGTCCCGTGCAAAACCGAACCAGATCAGTTGCGCAAATCCGTAATTCACAAACACCGAATAAAACAAAGCGCCCCATGCCATGGGTGAAATGTCCCACGCAGGCCAGGTTTCAGTCGCCATCGCCAGCAAAATGATGCACGGACCGCTGAGCATCATCATCCAGACAGACAGCGATTGCACCGGCAGCGTGAAGCGTATGCGCCGCATCCATAGCGTGCCTATGGCCCAGCTGATGGCCCCGATTTCCATCCACATCACACCCATCGGTTTGCCTTGCAATGCGGTCAATTCATGCGAGATCAGCAGCCCTATGCCCAATAAGGCGGCGATGACCGCGATGACCACGCGTTTGTTCAACTGCTGCCCCATGAACAGCACGCCGAACACCACAGTCCACACCGGAAACACATAGCTCAAGATGGCTGCACGCCCGGAAGCCAGTGACACAATGCCCAGAATGGACACGGTGTGCAAGATGAACATATTCGGTATGCCGAGCAAAACGATGTCGCGCCATTCACGCGGCGTGGCAGGCCACAGGCGCAGGCCACGGTAGCGGAAATACGCCATCAGCCAGCACGACCCCAGGAACATGGTGAGCCCGCGCAAGTACAAAGGCGGCAGCTCGCGCACGGCGACTTTCATCATCGGCCAATTGATGCCCCACATCAAGGTCAGCGCGATCAGCGCCAACACTTGTTGCCGGGTAATGCCAGGGTGTTTCAAACCGCCACCGGCGCTTTGATGGCCGGGTGACATTGGTAGTCGCGCACCTCGAAGTCTTCGAACTCGTAATCGAAGATAGATGTGGGTTTGCGTTTGATATGCAGAGTGGGTGCGGGAAATGCAGAGCGGGACAATTGCAACTCCACTTGTTCATGGTGGTTGCTGTAGATGTGGCAATCACCACCGGTCCAGATGAAGTCGCCGACTTCCAGGTCGCATTGCTGGGCCACCATGTGGGTGAGCAGCGCGTAGCTGGCGATGTTGAAAGGCACACCTAAAAAAATATCTGCACTGCGTTGGTACAACTGGCAACTCAGTTGGCCTTTACCGCCTGCGGTAGTGGGCGGTGCCACATAAAACTGAAAAAAGGCATGGCAAGGCATGAGCGCCATTTTGGATAACTCGGCCACATTCCAAGCGCTGACGATGATGCGGCGTGAATCCGGGTTGGTTTTTAAAGTGTGAATCACATCGCTGATCTGGTCTATGTGTTGGCCGTCAGGTGTCGGCCAACTGCGCCACTGCACACCATAAACGGGACCCAAGTCGCCGTCAGCCCGGGCCCATTCATCCCAAATGCTCACGCCGCGTTCTTTCAACCAGTTGTTATTGCTTGATCCGGTGAGAAACCACAGCAGTTCAATGATGATGGATTTCAGGTGAACTTTTTTGGTGGTGACCAGCGGAAAACCTTGGCGTAAATCGAAGCGCATTTGGTGGCCGAACACGCTGCGAGTGCCGGTGCCGGTGCGGTCAGACTTCTCCACACCATGCATGTATACATGGCGCATGAAATCTTCGTAAGGGGTGGGGATGGTGGTGGAAGTCATGGGGAGAGTTTAAGGGTGAGATTCCATCAGATGTTGGGCAACTCATCGCCCTTGGCGACCGGTGCGTTGGGGATGGCATTCATGAACCGATGACAGTCGCTGCGATTGCCTTGGGCGGCTTCGGACTTGAGGTAGTCCAGCGTCATCACCGAAGCCATTTTTTCTGACACGGCAGCGGCGATGAATTGATTCACAGAAATCTCGTCTCGCAGGGCCAACTCCTTCACCTTCTGGTGCACAGAATTGGGCAATCGAACGGTCAATGCGGTCATGGTGTACTCCCCCATAAAGTCAAAAATTCTGCGGGTGTCGGGGCCCTGACATTCAGTTCCGTGGCCCGCTTAAAGTCTTTCACACGGTGGGTGATGATGTACTTGCACCCAGAAGCCACAGCGCCCTCCAAAACCATGTCGTCATCCGGAAGATTACTTTATTAAATACCTGTTAATTTTTTCAAAATAATTGTTGCTTAATAATTAATAATTCAATATGAACTTTTTAAACGAGGTATGGCATGAAATCATCCACTTACTACGCCATTTTTGCCCTCGCGGGAATATTTTGCGCCATGCTTGCAACAGCCGTTGCATGGGGCGGCCCCAGTACACCAGTACCCATAGCGAGCATCAACGACCCCTTCAAATCGGTTGATTTCTCCAAAATACCTGCCTTGAAAAACTACCAAGGTGCAGACGGCGAACAACTTTTTTACAGGGAGTACGCGCCCCAAGGCGACAACAAGATTGCAATTGTTTGTCAAAGCCGTGCAGCCGCCTAGGCCATCCACCTTGATCGGGTTCAGTTCAGGTGGTGGTTTTGTCCTCAGAGTCGCGGCGAGCGAAATGCAATCTGCTTTTGACAGTTATCTTTTGCTGGCTCCTTTTTTGGGACACACCGCGCCAAACTACAGACCTGATAGCGGCGGGTGGGTTTCGGTAGGTGTACCTCGCATCTTGGCTATAACTTTGCTGCCAGCCCAGACTATCGGCAAGACTTGTTGAATGCCAAGGGCAAAGTGGCCATATTGGCAGGCGACGCCGATGACTTATTGAAATCACAAGAGCTTCAAGTCATTGTGCAAACTGCAGGAAAAGACTGGGAGGTTAAGTTATTGCCGGGCATTGGACATATTCCTTTGACCTTGGATCCTGTGGCGTTGAAAGCGGTGGTTGAACTGGTCACACATTGACAGAATCAACGCTCACCCACATTGCGAAGCACGGTCTGAATCACTTCTTTGCTGATACGAAAGTCAGAGTCGTGCAAGCGTTCAAAACAGGCTCTTGCTGATTCAATCAGCCCGTGTCTTTTGGCAAAACCGATCACTGCGGCAGTGCCCGCCACTTGTATGCCCTACTCGTTCGCAATGGCTCTACCGGCGCGTTCGTCAATCAACACGATGGCTTGCCCGGCAGGCTGTGCCAAAGCCAAGCAAATGCAGTCGGATTCGCCCTGATCCAAGCTGAGCATATTTGGCGGCGGCGCTGGTATTTTTTGACGCCAAATACTGACGTGTTTATTTTTAATCGCCTGGGCTATTTCTGTTTCGCCGCGTGCACGGGTGCCCGGCAGCGCTTCTTTCTGCACTGAAGGTGGTATCCATACTGTGCCGAACAAGGCGGGAAGCCAATCCAGTCCATCAACGATGGCAAGCCCAATCAACGGGCTTGCATCGCTTATGACGTAGCGAGCCATTGATCCAAAGTGTCCATGTCGCGCGTTGCCTCTTGGGCATCGTGTGTGATCACTGGAATGCCGAGTCTGGACACATGGGTGATGAAGTCGGCCATAGGCATTTGCGCCATGCGTGCGCCCCTTGCCAGTGACAAGCCTCCATCACGAAATAAGGCCGTGGCCAATGCTGCACGCGCACCGGGCTCGGACAAAAGCTTACCGGACTGTAAGCCGATCATCACCGCGTCAGGTTGGTCCCGGTTCATGACCACCACCAAGTCATTGCGCGCGCTGCGAAGTGCTTCACTCGGATTGTTTTTGAGGCTGGAAACATTGACGGTTTGCATGGTGGGGGTTCTCCATATAGGAATAACTTATAAGATTATTTCATAGGAAATTATTCAGGGAAGATGAAACGCCCGCCTTGTCCGGAGTGACCTGCACCTACACCCAGTGTTTAAGCCAATCGCAGCAAATGTTTATTCTCAACGCCCGTCGCCCATTTCACTGAAATACCTTGGTCCAAGGTGACCAGACAAGCTTGGTGCCGCACCGCCAACGACAGCAGGTAAGCGTCGGTGATGTCCGCAGGGCGCAGCACTTGCTGCCAATCGATAGCGTTTGCATCCAGGGGGTTGATGTCATCCGCCCAGAACTCGTGCATGGGGTGACGCATGGCTTGCTGCAAACCGGCAACCACGGTCTGCATAGGTAAACGGTTGGGGTAACTGGGCTGCGACATGATGCGTACACAGCCGTTCAAAGTAATGGGGCAACTGGCCCAGCCTGCTGTGTGGGCGCAAAGCCATTGGCTGCACAAGCGATGGTGAACATGGTTGGCATCCAGCAGCGCGATCAACACGCTGGAGTCGAGCAAGGCGCGCAGTTTCATTCGCCAATATCGTCGCGTATGGTGCGCACCATGTCGCTGGTGACGATCTGCTGTCCCGGGGAAGTCAGCGGCACAAAACCGTAAACCGCTTGAGGCTCCATGGCCAAAGTCTTAGCGGACATGCTTTGTGAGGTATCTGCCAAACCAAGTTGAATAGCGCGGCGCATGGTGTCTGAAATGATCCGCCCGGCCGTGGTTTGACCGGCTTTGGCCAAGGACTTGGCGGCGGCCAGAATGTCTTCGTCAAGGTCTAAGGTGGTGCGCATCAGGGCATTGTATCTGATGCATTTGCATCAGCGCATCAACACCCGCCCCGGATTCATCAGGTTTTGCGGGTCCAATGCCTGTTTGATGCTGCGCATCAATTGCAGCGCCACCGGGTCTTTGTATTGCGGCAAGCTGTCGACTTTCAAGCGGCCTATGCCGTGCTCGGCGCTGACCGATCCGCCAAATGACATGACGGCTTCATAAACCAAATCGTTTACCGCCGGTTCATGCGTTTTTAAGAAGTGCGCGGCATCTGCCCCTTCAGGACATTGGATGTTGTAGTGCAAGTTGCCGTCGCCTAAGTGCCCGAAATTCACCACGCGTATACCGGGCAAGGCTTGCACCAAGGCTGCATCGGTTTGTTTGACAAACGCAGCGATGGCCGAGACCGGCAACGAAATATCGTGCTTGATGTTCAAGCCTTCAGCGGCTTGTGCGGATGAAATGCTTTCACGCACCTGCCAGAGTTCGCGCGATTGCGAAAGGCTTTGCGCGATGACCACGTCGTTGGCGACCTGCTTTTCAAGCGCGGCTCCCAGCAGTTGCTCCAGGCGATGTTCAGCATGCGCTTCGGACTCGGTGTCGCTCAGTTCCAGCAGGACGCAGTAGGGCGCGTCTTGCCACAGCGGCACTTGTAACGATGGGAAATGTCTGGCGACCAGGCCCAGCGCTATTTGCGACATCATCTCGAAGCCGGTCAATCCCGCACCGAGTTGTTGTTGCGCCATGCCCAGCAAATCTATGGCTGCTTGTACGCTGGGCACCGCTGCCCAAGCGGTGCGCTGCGCGGCAGGCTTGGGAAACAGTTTCATGGTGGCCGCAGTGATGATGCCCAGCGTGCCTTCGCTGCCAATAAATAAATGACGCAAGTCATAGCCGGTGTTATCTTTGCGCAAGCCGCTCAAACCTTGCCATACATGGCCTTGCGCGGTCACTACTTCCAGGCCCAAGCACAGGTCGCGCGTGTTGCCATAACGCAGCACTTGCGTGCCGCCTGCGTTGCTAGCCAGGTTCCCGCCGAGTGTGCAACTACCTTCAGATGCCAAGCTGAGCGCAAACAAAAAGCCGGCCTGGTCAGCAGCTTGTTGCACGTCTTGAAGAATACAACCGGCGTC
>CANGCZ010000062.1 GCA_947452325.1 Comamonadaceae bacterium
CTCCTTGGAAGACCAAGGAATCCGTGGAACTGGCCACCTTGCAATGGGTGCACTGGTTCAATCACATCCGACTGCTTGAACCGATTGGATATATTCCACCGGCAGAAGCTGAGGAAACGAGAAACAAACAAGCATTCACATCTGTAGGAGTCAAATAATGTCAATTGATTTGACCCCTCGTTGGGATGAGTTCGCAGTCTATTTACCAGCGATTCAAGAGTGGTATGCAAAGGGTGTTGCGAACAATGCGAATCTTGACAGAAAGAGACCATTTCCGAGCGACATAAAACTCAGAGACTTGGACTATCAAACCATTTTTGCTTCAGAGTCAGCGTCATTGCAACTTGGTAGTTAGTTTCTAGACCAAGCAAGAACTGCCTCGTCTCAGTTCTCAAACGCTATAAATCCAAGCAGAAGCGAGTCAATCTTGAGCTAGAGAAGCAACAGCACTTGAACATGTTGCGCGGAAAGTGAACTGCTTATTTTTATTTCCTACATTTTGTATGGATTTTTTTAAAAAAACTTTCATTTATAGGTTTTCACTTATCATTTCTTATCACTTTGGAGCTTGAAATGGACAATGGTGCATACGAGAAATACAGACAAGAAAATCCTGTGGTCAATACACTGCTGTCAACATACGACCATATCACCATGTTTCCCGAACAGTTGACCAATGAAGAAATCGTTTTGTTGGTCACCTTGCCATTGATTGCTTTTTATGCCGTTGTCAGATTAATCTACACACATTTCTTCAAAAAGAAAAAATGACTTTGATGCACTCTTATTTTCAGTTAAATTGCTTTGTATCAAAATATATTGATACTAGATACTTTCTAGTATTTGGGTTTATCTGAACTGAACAGTTACAACAAAATAGCTTGGCTTAGACGCCAAACGTTGCTTTCGCACATTGCCCTTCTTATATGTAGAAAAGGCACTTTCAGCAATAAATTGCAAACCCCTAGCTGACTTGAAACCCTCTGAAGTGATTCTTTTGGCGATTGCATCAAAGGTCATTTTTTCTACATCTCGTAGATAGCAAACCTTCTCAAACAACCATTCTTGATATGTTGAGTAAGCCATGTAATACAAGGCTTTTGAGGTGATTTTTAGGGTAATTCTGACTTCTTTTACATCGTCAAAATTACTCACTTGCGTGACTACTCTACTGTCACGCTTTTGGCCAGATTCCTTGGTTTGTCCACATCCGTACCTCTGGCGCAAGCGGTGTGGTATGCCAGCAATTGCAAAGGCACCACGTGCAGCAACGGCGACAAAGCACCATAGTGTTCCGGCATGCGTATCACATGCAAGCCTTCACCGGACTGAATGCGGGTATCTGCATCGGCCAACACATAAAGCACGCCGCCGCGTGCGCGCACTTCCTGCAAATTGCTTTTGAGTTTTTCCAGCAAGGCGTCGTTGGGAGCGACTGTCACCACCGGCATGGCGCTGGTGACCAAGGCCAGCGGACCGTGCTTCAACTCACCGGCAGGGTAAGCCTCGGCATGTATGTAACTGATCTCTTTCAATTTCAATGCACCTTCCAAGGCTATCGGGTAATGCATGCCGCGCCCCAGAAACAAGGCGTTTTCCTTGTTCGCAAAATCCTGCGACCAGGCGATGATTTGCGGTTCCAGGGCCAACACACTTTGCAATGCCAGCGGCAAATGCCGCATGGCTTTAAGGTGCAATGCTTCATCTGTAGCGCTCAAGCTTTGTTTGGCTTTTGCCAGTGTCAGCGTCAATAAAAACAATCCCGCCAACTGGGTGGTGAACGCCTTGGTAGAGGCAACGCCAATTTCAACGCCGGCGCGCGTGATGTACGCCAACTGGCACTCGCGCACCATGGCCGAGGTAGCGACATTGCAGATCGTCAGCGTATGCAACATACCTAGGCTTTGAGCGTGCTTGAGTGCCGCCAAAGTGTCAGCGGTTTCACCGGACTGTGAGATGGTGACCACCAGCGTGCGCGCATTCGGCACGCTCTCTCGGTAGCGGTATTCACTGGCCACCTCTACTTGACAAGGGATGTGGGCCAGTGATTCCAGCCAGTACTTGGCCACGCAACCACTGTAATAGCTGGTGCCGCAAGCCAATATCAATACAGAATCAATGTCTTGAAAAATACGGGCCGCATTGCCCGGGCGATCTGGTGTGTCAAACAAAGCCGGTACCACGCCTTCAATGCCTTCGAGTGTGTCGGCAATGGCACGGGGTTGTTCGAAAATTTCTTTTTGCATGTAATGCCGGTACGGGCCCAATTCAGCGGCACCGCTGTGCGCTTGGACCGTGAGCACTTCACGCTTAACCACCTGTTGATGCAAGTCATACACCGTGAACGAATTCAATTGCATGTCCACCACATCACCCTCGGACAGATACACAATTTGATCCGTCACCCCGGCCAAAGCCATGGCATCGCTGGCGAGAAAGTTTTCACCTTGGCCTGCGCCCAGAATGAGAGGTGAACCGGCGCGGGCGCCGATCACCCGATGCGGCTCATCGCAGGCGATAACGGCGATGGCGAAAGCACCGTGCAACTGTGCAATCGCCTGAGTGACCGCTTGCAGTAAATCACCACGGTACAAAGAATCAATCAAATGCACCATCACTTCGGTGTCGGTCTGGCTGACAAACACATAGCCCTGGCTGTGCAATGCGTGTCGCAGTTCTTCATGGTTTTCAATGATGCCATTGTGAACCAGTGCAATGCGCGCGACTGCTTGGGTGCTGAGCGCGCCCGTACCATGGCTGAAGTGCGGGTGAGCGTTGTGTACCGCTGGCGCACCGTGGGTTGCCCAGCGCGTATGGGCAATGCCTGTTTTGCCCTGCAATCCGCCTGATGCATCATTCACCTGCGCCACCAGTTCGGCCACGCGCGAAGTACTTCTGGCTCGCTGCAAACCGGCGGCTTGGCCGAGTTGCGGTGTATCGGCATTGACGGCCACACCACAGGAGTCATAACCCCGGTACTCCAGACGTTGCAGGCCTTGAACCAGCACAGGAACAATATTGCGGATGGAAACCGCAGCGACGATGCCACACATAGTGTTTGCCCTTTATTTGCTTTTTTTCACAGGCCGCTGCCAACCGGGAATGCTGAGTTGCTTGCCGCGTGCAACCGTCAATGCATCCGGTGCAGTGTCTTTGGTGATCACCGAACCCGCACCTATGGTGCCGCCCGCACCCACAGTCAGCGGGGATACCAGCACACTGTTGCTGCCTATGTGCACATCGGGACCTATGGTGGTGTGGTGTTTGTTGGCGCCGTCGTAATTGGCAGAAATAACGCCTGCGCCGTAATTGACCCGCTCACCCACAGTGAGGTCGCCCAGGTAGGCCAGATGATTGGCTTTGGCACCTTTGGCCAGTGTGCTGTTTTTCACTTCAACAAAATTACCTATGTGCACTTCATCGCCCAGATCAGCGCCGGGACGCAGTCGCGCAAACGGTCCAATGCGCGCGCCATGACCGATGCGCACCTTTTTGTCTTCGCCGTTGATATAGGTAAAGCCAAGCACTTGGGTACCGGCACCGATCTCAGCGTTGATGATCACGCAGTTGGGCCCGATACGCACGCCTTCGCCCAGGCTGACACGTCCTTCGAATACGCAATTCACATCGATCTCGACATCGGTATCACAAACCAAGTCGCCTCGCACATCAAGCCGAGCGGGGTCAGCCAATCTCACCCCTTGTCGCATCAAGGTTTGAGCTTGTAGCAGTTGGAAGGTGCGCTCCAGAGCCGCCAATTGAACCGGCGTATTCACACCTTCCACCTGCCAAGCCTGGGTGATGCAATGCGCCCGGACTTCGCAACCATCGGCGGTGGCGAAGCCGACCACATCGGTCAAATACAACTCACCTTGGGCATTGCGGTTGTTCAGTCGGGCCAACCAGGGGCGCAGCAAGCGTGTGGGAACCGCCATGATGCCGCTGTAAATTTCTTCTATTTGCCGCTGAGCGTCAGTCGCATCTTTTTCTTCAACAATCGCGACGACTTCGCCAGCCGACCCGCGCAAAATACGTCCGTAGCCGCTTGGGCTAGGGGTTTTCAGCGTCAACAGCGCCAGATACTTTGAGTCACACAAGTGCAATAAAGCTTGCAGTGAATCAGGCTGAATCAACGGCACATCGCCGGACAGGACCAGAGTAACACCGTCGTCCTCCAAGACTGGCAGTGCCTGTTGCATGGCGTGGCCGGTGCCCAGTTGAGGGATTTGCCTGACTGTTTGTAGGTGAGTCTGGTGCGACAGCGTGGACTCCACTTGTTCTGCACCGTGGCCGGTGATGACAACCGTTTGCCTGGCGCCGATAAGCTGTGCCGTGACTATCACATGCTGCAACAAAGCCCTGCCGCCCAAACGGTGCAGCACTTTAGGCATACTGCTTTGCATGCGGGTGCCTTTGCCCGCCGCCATGATGACCACATCAATCTTTGACATGAATTTACTTCCCTGTATGACTGCGATTATCAATCAGCGCACAAGCAGCCTGTGGCTGGCGCTGAAACTTGCCGTATTGGCCGGTCTGTTGTGCTTGACCGCTTGCAGTTTGGTGGTCTCGGGATACAACAATGCCCCCAATCTCTTTGTTTTTCTCTGGCTGAACCCGCACTTGGATTTGAATGCTAAGCAGGAAAAACAAGTACTGGCAGATTTACAGCAAGTGCTGGAGTGGCATCGCCAAAACCAATTGCCTTTGTATGCCGCTTGGCTGGCAGACGCACGCCAACTCGCTTCCCACGACGTGACCGCAGAACAGGTTTGCGCCCTGATAGACGAGGCCACTGAAAGTATTGAGCCCTTACTGCTGCAATTGGAGGCGCCGATTGCGAGACTGGCTTTGGGTTTGACAGCTTCGCAAATACAGACCTTGAAAAAACAATACGCGCAAGACTGGAAAGACTACCGCAAAGAATGGAAACTGGACGCATCGGCGCCAGCACAACTTGAAGTACACACCGATAAAGGCCAATCCAACGCCGAACGCTTTTACGGCAGGCTGAGTCCTGAGCAAAAAAAATTGCTGCGGCAGTTGGCGCAAAACGCCGGTTATGAAGGGGAACGAACCTACGCCCACCGCATGCGATTGCAACAGGACAACCTGGCCATGCATGAACGCATTCTG
Source organism: Comamonadaceae bacterium (assembly GCA_947452325.1). Classification (GTDB taxonomy): domain Bacteria; phylum Pseudomonadota; class Gammaproteobacteria; order Burkholderiales; family Burkholderiaceae_C; genus Limnohabitans. The sequence goes on from CANGCZ010000062.1 coordinate 5,137, forward strand.
CAAAACCGGCCTGCGCCTGCTGAAGCGCGTGCCATGGTGCACGATTGGATGCAAAGCGTATGGCACCCACAGGATGAAAACTACGCTGCCTATTTGAATAAACGCAAGTTGACCAATTGTGAGGCCGCAGCCAGGCTACACAACATCACCACACCTGAGCAACGGGCGCGCGCGGTGAAAGTACTTAAAGACTATGAAGAAGATGTGCGGTCGCTGATGGGCTACAAACCGTCTTAAAGCTCAATTTTGCAGGGAAACCCACATTTCTTTGTCTCGCTCTGCCGTCCAAATACGCGGATTGACAATGCCCCTGGCCTCGTCATACGCACGGCTGACATCGAAAGGCAGGCAATGTTCGTAAATAAACACTTGGCCAAACACCGGATCCATGTGCAGTCGCGTCATAGCCATAGCTGCTTTCAAATCCAAGTGCTGCGCCACCGCTTGTTTGCCGCAATCAAACAAAGTTTCTACCCATAGCTTGGTGTAGTCCAGTGACTTGTTGACATTGTCGTTGCCTAGCATGGCTTCACCGCGACCGGGAACAATGGCCTGTGCCTGCAAGCCACGCAAAGCTTCCAAAGTAGCCGGCCATTCGGCCAGATGCGCGTCTCCGGTGTACACACCGGCCTGGTACTCGACCAAGTCACCGCTGAACAAGACCTTCTCGGCCTCTACCCAGGCAATCGTGTCGCCGCGTGTATGGCCTGCGCCCGGATGCCAGATATCCACACTGACGCCGCCAAGATCCAAACGGATACTGCCGTGTCTGCCGGGTTTGCCGTCGCCGAACACCAAGGTCGGCCAGGTCAGGCCGGGCACGCTGTCGGCGCCTCTGAACAAACGCGGGAAGCGGTCCATTTCGCTTTGCATGTCCTCGGCACCGCGTTCAACGATCAAGTCGTACGTGCCTTTGCTGGCGATGATCTCGGTGGCGCCTTCTGCCAAATAAGCACTCGCCCCCAGCACGCGCACTGCATGGTAGTGGGTCAACAACACGTACTTGATGGGTTTGTCGCTGACTTCGCGGATACGCGCAATCAAGTCCTGCGCCATCAGTGGCGTGGCAGTGGTGTCGCTGACCAGTATGTATTTGTCACCGATGATCACACCCGAATTCGGGTCGCCTTCAGCGGTATAAGCCCAGCAATGCTCGCTCAGGCGGGTGAAACTGATTTTTTTATCGCTCAGATCGCTCTGGCTGGCAAAGGCTTTGGACATGGCACACCTTGGTGAATATTCAATCCGTCCATCATAAGCAAGTTATGGCGCCGTTTTGACCGGGGCGTCGTGCTTAGTGACTGCGGGTACAAACAACATCAAGAAAAATGCGTAGGCCAGACCACACCGTTTTCGTTCAGCAAGGCATCCAAGGGCACATCATGCGGCTCTGGCACCATGTCTTCAATGAAACCATTGGTGAAGCCCAGTCCAACCGTGAAAGGCTGAGGTTGCAGTTGCGCCAAGGTGCGGTCGTAAAACCCGCCGCCGTAACCCAAGCGGTAACCGCCGGTGCCATAACCTACACAAGGCACAAACAACAGCGTAGGCACGACCACCTCGGTGTCCTTGGGTTTAGGTATGTTGTAAGCATCCTCTTCCATGTCGCAACCCGGGTACCAGGCGTGAAAGGTCAAGGTCTTGGTGATTTTGTTGACCACCGGCAAACCGATACGGCGCAGCACCGGGTCATCCAGCAATTCGCCGTCTTCCTTCCAACGGTGCAAGGCCGGCAAGGGGTCAAATTCACCTTTGATGGGCCAATAAGCACCTATGACCGTGTCCTTGCGATCAAACAGCCAGATGCGCATGACTTGTTGCAACAGGTTGGCTCGCAACGCCCAGTCGGGCATGTCCAAACGCTGCTGAATCAATTGTTGGCGTAGTGCTTTTTTGTCCATGGGAGAATGCTCACCTTATGTCAGGTTCCTTGATTGTGTCATGCCTTATTTATTAAATCGCCTCAGCACCATGTTCTGCTGGGGCTTGCTGATGGTGTCTGCCCCTGCGGTCAGTTTGTCAGCACCGCTTCACATGTCAGATAAAAACGATGCCGTCATCATCGAGATGTCAAACGCATTCAACCATAACGACAGAAAAAAACTCTCGCACCTGTTGCCACAAGCCAAAGGCCATATTTTGGAGCCATGGGCAGCCTACTGGGAATTGCGCGCCAGGCTGGGAGACGCAGGCGACAACGAAATCAAAGAGTTCTTAAATAAGTATGCCGGCAGTTACCAGGAAGACCGTTTGCGCAATGACTGGTTGCTGGTGCTCGCGCAACGGCAAGAGTGGTCGCAATTCGAGCGCGAGTACGCGCTCTATCGCATGCATGACGACAAAGAGGTCGAGTGCTACGCCAACTGGCTGCAAAGCAGTCAAAGAAAATTCACCGATACCCAAGCGCTGGAAGATCAGATTAGAAAAACCTGGCTGTCACAACGCAACGCCGACGAGGGCTGCACCTATGCTTTTGAGCAATTGCTTTTGGCCAAGCAAGCCAATGCATTGGACGCATGGCGCAAGGCACGCATCATGGTTGAACTCAACCGCAAACCTCCTGCGCGCGATGCGCTGCGCATGGTGTCTTCACAAAGCATGGCCAAGCTTGACGAATTGATATCCAACCCGTCCAGGTTTTTGCAGCAACGCGCCACAACGCTTGGTAAAGAATCTGCCGAATGGATCACATTGGCATTGGTCAGGCTCGCGGCCAACGACCATGAAGCAGCCATCAAACAAGTGCACAACAGCAAGCAAGCCAAGCAATTGAACTCAGAGCAATTGCAATGGGTCTGGGCCATCATTGCCCGTCAAGCGGCGATGGAGTTTGACAACAACGCGCTCGACTATTTCGCGCTGGCCGGTAGCGGCCAGGGTTTGCCTGACGAGATACTGGCCTGGAAAGTCAGGGCAGCACTGCGAGCGCCGGGTAAGCCGAACTGGTCCATGATCGAG
>CANGCZ010000063.1 GCA_947452325.1 Comamonadaceae bacterium
AAAGCAGCAGCTAAAAAGCCCGTCGCTAAGAAAGCCGCAGCCAAAAAGCCTGTAGCCAAAAAAGCAGCAGCTAAAAAGCCCGTCGCTAAGAAAGCCGCAGCCAAAAAGCCTGTAGCCAAAAAAGCAGCAGCCAAAAAGCCAGCGGCTAAAAAAAAAGTAGCAAGTAGCAAACCGGCAGCAGTTCAAAAACCGGCGGCCAAACCGGTCGCTAAAAAGCCTGCCAGCAAACCTGCGGCCAAACCGCACACAAGCGCTCCCGCACCTGCAGTTTCACACGTGGCTCAAACCACATTGAATCCTCAGGCTGCATGGCCGTTCCCCACAGGCTCCAAGCCCTGAGCGAACGACCAGCGTTTGCCTCAAACCCGGTGTCTTAACGCACCGGGTTTTTTTATGTCAGTGTGTAGTTTTGCGGACCGCGACTGGCGATTTTGATGGCACCGATTTTGTTGCCGAGTTCAGCACAGCGCACCAAATCCCAGCCCTGGTCCAATCCGAATAACAAGGCGCTGCGCCAGGCATCGCCACAACCGGTAGGGTCAACCACCGCTTCAGCCTTGACCGGTGCCACGGTCTGCTTGTGGCCTTGTTGCCAAACTTCGCAACCGTGTTCGCCCAAGGTCACGACCAGCCCTTGGACCTTGGCGGAAATCGCTGCGCTGTCCATGCCGGTTCGGTCTGACAGCATTTTTCCCTCGTAATCATTGACCGTCACCCAGGTAGCCAGTTCAATGAAGTGGCGCAAGTCAGCGCCGTCAAACATGGGCAAGCCCTGACCCGGATCAAACACAAACGGAATGCCTGCATCTGCAAACTGTTGGGCATGTTGCAACATCGCGTCGCGGCCATCCGGCGACACTATGCCCAGCGTGATATCAGCGCGCTTTTCAACGCGGATGGTGTGTGCCTGCATCATGGCGCCAGGGTGAAACGCAGTGATCTGGTTATTGTCTAAATCGGTCATGATCATGGCTTGCGCGGTGTAATCATCGTCAACCATCTTCACAAAATCAGTTGGTATGCCCAAGTGCTTGAGTCGATTGAAATAGTTTTCACCGTCATTGCCAAGCGTAGCCATGGGCAAGGCGTGTCCACCCAGCAATTTCAATCCATAAGCGATATTCCCGGCGCAGCCACCGAATTCACGTTGCAAACGAGGCACCAGAAATGAAACATTCAAAATATGCAATTGCTCTGGCAGGATCTGCTCTTTAAAGCGCCCTTCGAAATGCATGATGGTGTCAAACGCCAACGATCCGCAAATTACTACTGCCATGGTCTTTCCAATCTGTTAAAAAAATTCAAGGGTAAAAAAGCAAGGCTTTAAAACCGTCTATGTCAGCAGACACAGCAGGTTCAAGGCTGAAGGTAAAAGAAAAATGGAGATTGCGACGCGCTGGCAAAACATCACTCAACCCGAGTTGACTGGCGTTGATCACCTTGCGCACACTGATGTCCCCTTGGCTGGTCAAACTCAATTCCAGCGCAGGAGCTGCGAGTTCCGCGTCGCCGAGATTGCGAACCACGCCTTCAATCACAAAGCGGTGGTCAGACATTCGTTTGAAACTGCTGGACTCTATAGATACCTGTTCGAGGTCTTTGAAAGACTGCACTTCACAAGCCAGGGGCAGACACAAAGACACCAATGCAGGTCTGAGTTCCGGCACACGCGCAGCCAGCCAATCTCGTTGAAACAAGCTGAGCTGAAGTAAAAAAACCAGGGCAAGTGAGCATGAGATCCACAGCCACACCGGGGACGGCGTTTTTCTGAAAGGCGTAGCGCCATGGCGATTCAGAGAAGGACGCGACAAGGGTTGTATGAATTCCTGCACAGGTCGGGGATCGTCCATTTCATACAAATGCTGATCAACGGCGAACATATGTGCACAGCGACCGCAGCGTACCCAGCCGTCGGCGGCACTCAAATGCTCAGGCAACACATTGAAGCCGGTTTGGCATTGCGGGCAAAGAGTGACGATGGCCATGCGCTGTGCCCTTCAATACAACCGCTGCCGTTTCATGCCGCCGCAACGCCGTGCATCAACACCCAACCGTCTTGGCGATCAGCCACTTGCAGCGTCAAATAAGCCTGATAGGCCGCTTGAATCTCCGGTACTTGCCGCTCCAAAATACCGGCCAGCAGCAATTGACCTTCTTTTTGTACATGGGCACACAAGAGCGGTGCCAGTACCTTCAAAGGCGCAGCGAGTATGTTGGCAAGTACCAGCGCATACTTGCCCTGGGCCATGTCGGGCAAGCCGGTGTGGACGCGGACCTGGTTGTCTGTTGCATTGCTCAGAGTGGCTTTGACGGCGTCGGCATCGATATCGACAGCGTCAACATGGGCGGCACCCATCATCGCCGCGCCTATGGCCAAAATGCCTGAACCACACCCGTAATCCAGCACGCGTTGATCTTGCGGCGGGTGCATGGCAATCCAGCGCAAGCACATGCGCGTGGTGGGGTGTGTGCCAGTGCCAAAAGCCAGTCCGGGATCAAGTCGCAGCACCCATCTGGCTTGTGCCGGCGGTTGGTGCCAACTGGGCACTACCCAGAATTCATCAGTGATGGGTACAGGTTCAAATTGGGACTGAGTCAAGCGCACCCAGTCCTGCTCTTGCACAGCGTGTATACCTAGCAGGCTGCATTCAGCGAAAAAATCCTGTAATGAAATCAATTGACCAGCGTCCAGCGCTGCGGCTTCGGTTTCAAACAATGCCACGACTTGAGAACGCAACCAACCGGCAGCGGGTGGCGGCATACCGGGTTCACCGAACAAAGCCTGCTCCTGCTCGGTGTGTGCATCGGCGTCTTCCACCGACACACTGAGCGCATCCAACGCCATCAAGGCATCACTGATCTGCTCGACCTGGTCTTGCGGACATTGCAGGCGCAACTCAAACATCAACTGCGCCGCACTGCCAGCCATTCTTCCAGGTAGTGGATATTGGTACCACCACCGACGAAGCCGGGATCGTTCATCAACTCGCGATGCAAGGCGATGTTGGTGCTAATGCCTTCAACCACGGTTTCTCCCAACGCAGTTCGCATGCGCGCCAAGGCGTGCTCTCGCGTATCGCCGTGCACAATGATCTTGCCAATCATGGAGTCGTAATTCGAAGGCACAAAATAGTTGGTGTAAACATGCGAGTCGACCCGCACGCCCGGGCCGCCCGGCGGATGCCACATGGTGATGCGTCCGGGGGAAGGTGTGAACTTGAACGGGTCTTCGGCATTGACACGGCATTCAATGGCATGGCCTTTGATCTCGATCTGCCGTTGTGTATAAGGCAACTTCATGCCGGAGGCGGTCATGATCTGTGTTTTGACAATGTCCACACCGGTGATGAATTCGGTCACAGGGTGTTCGACTTGGACACGGGTGTTCATTTCAATGAAATAGAACTCGCCGTTTTCGTACAAAAACTCAAAAGTCCCGGCACCTCGGTAACCCATTTTTTTACAGGCCGCCACACAGCGTTCGCCTATGCGCTCAATCAGCTTGCGGGCAATGCCGGGGGCCGGTGCTTCTTCGATGACTTTCTGGTGGCGGCGCTGCATAGAGCAGTCGCGCTCTCCCAGGTAAATGGCGTTTTTAAAGTTGTCCGCCAGTATTTGAATTTCGATATGCCTGGGGTTTTGCAGGTATTTCTCCATGTAAACCGCAGGGTTGCCGAAGGCTGCACCGGCCTCGGCCTTGGTGGTTTGCACCGCATGAATGAGTGCGGCTTCGTTGTGCACAACCCGCATACCGCGACCGCCGCCGCCGCCCGCTGCTTTGATAATGACCGGGTATCCAACCGCTTTGCCTATGCGCCGGATTTGCGCCGGGTCGTCAGGTAATTCGCCATCGGAGCCGGGCACACAAGGCACGCCGGCCTTGATCATGGCCTGCTTGGCAGACACTTTGTCGCCCATCATGCGGATGGACTCGGGTGTGGGTCCGATGAATACAAAACCGCTTTTCTCAACCCGCTCGGCAAAGTCTGCGTTTTCGCTCAAAAAACCGTAGCCGGGGTGAATGGCCTGGGCATCGGTGACTTCGGCCGCCGAAATAATGGCCGGCATATTCAAATAACTTTGGGCGGAAGCCGCCGGTCCGATACACACAGCCTCTTCGGCCAATTTGACGTATTTGGCTTCGCGGTCAGCTTCAGAATAAACCACCACCGCCTCAACGCCGAGTTCCTTACAGGCGCGCTGAATACGCAACGCAATTTCGCCCCGGTTGGCGATCAGAATCTTTTTAAACATGTCCGGGGATCACTCAATCATGAACATGGGTTGGCCGTACTCAACCGCTTGGCCGTTGTCCACCAGAATGCGTGTGACGGTGCCACTTTTGTCAGCTTCGATTTCGTTGAGAATTTTCATGGCTTCGATGATGCAAATCGTTTCGCCTTCCTTGACCACGCTGCCGACCTGCACAAATGGCTTGGCTTCCGGACTGGAGGAGGTGTAAAACGTGCCGACCATGGGCGACTTGACCAAATGGCCGCTCTGGGCTGAGGCCTCAACAGGGGCGGGAGCCGCATCCGGCGCGGCGGGCGCCGGACTCGCCGGGGCAGCCGCAGGCGCCGCCACCATGACCGGGGCAGCCACCGCCACAGGCGCGCCCACCGGGCCTTTGACAATGCGGACCTTGCCTTCGGCCTCGGTGATTTCCAACTCCGACACATTGGACTCGGAGACCAGATCGATCAGGGTTTTGAGTTTTCTTAAATCCATGTAATTGCAGTCAATTGCTGTTAACAAGCAAGTAATTTACACCATTTACCGAAACAAGCCAAAATCATTCAGGCCTGATGCCATTCAAAGCCAAGCGCTGATGTCATCTTCGGTGAGTTTACCCAGTTTGCGAAACCGCAAACCGCCTTGTCCATCAATCACCAAAGTAAATGGCAGGCCACCGGCTTGATTGCCAAGAGCGGTCATCAAATCAGTACCGTTCAAGCCCGCTAAGCCAATGGGATATTCTACCGGATGCTGAGTCAGAAAACGCTTGACCGCACTGGGTTGGTCTATGGCCAATCCCAGAACTTGCCAGTTTTTAGAGTTATTTTGCTGATAAAAGGCGTTTATTAAGGGCATTTCTTCAACGCATGGGGTGCACCAGGTAGCCCAGAAATTGACCACCAGTGGCCTGCCTTTGAAGTCAGCCAGGCGCAAGGGTGGGCCTTGCGGCTGATCAAATTCCGCCGCCCACAAGCTGTCCAAGGATGCCTTGGTTTGGGGTTGGGCATTCCGACGCCACCAGGCAAAGCCTGCACCGGCGGCCAAGGCCGCGGCACCGACGGCCAACAAATAGCGCCTAGGGTGTCCAGAGGTGACGGGCGACGGGTTTTCTTGGTTCATGCGGCATTGTCCACCAACTGTTGCAGCGCCGCTATATCCCCGCGCATCGGTCTGCCCCGGCTGTCCGGCAGCAGCGCACCGCGCAAATCGTCATAGTCATAGACCATGAGATGCACGCCTATGTCTTCGTTCAGTTCCGGGCAGTGGCTGTGAATGCTGAGCGCATCCACTGTTTCACCGCGAAACCCGCTGACAGCGCTGACATCAAAACGAACACCTTTGTCCAACAAAGCCAGCTCGGCCTGTTTGCTGTCATCGCAAAACAATTGAATATAAATATCTGACAAGCGCGTGGCGGTGCCGCGCCAAACAGCGCCACTCAGGTGCGGTCTGAAGGCTTGAAGACGGTGCATCCACACCAAGGCCAAACGGCGCAAGGCCAGCAATTCTTGAGCTTGCGTGTCTGCACAAAACAATTGCACATAGTCAAAAACTTCTTGCTCCAGCAAGTCGTTATCCGGCAAAGCCTGGCGTGAGGGCAAACCCAGTTCGCGCAATGCGCGGCGCTTGGCCGGCCCGAATTCCAAGCCTTCCTCGACCACCAATCGCGCGGCTGTAGCGGCAATCTCCTGTTTGATATCGCTGGACATGTGGTGGATTGTGACTTGATTCGGTAAACCCAAGGCGTCTTACAGGGCTTGGATAAGCCTGACAAGCGGCGACTTCTACAATGCACTTCCATGCACATACATATATTAGGCATTTGCGGCACCTTCATGGGCGGTCTGGCCGCCTTGGCCCGCGAAGCCGGCCACCGGGTCACCGGATGCGACACCGGCGTTTACCCCCCGATGAGCGATCAATTGCGCGCTTTGGGCATTGAATTGATAGAGGGCTACAGCGCTGATCAATTGAGCTTAAAGCCCGACATGTTTGTGGTGGGCAATGTGGTGTCGCGCGCCCGCACAGCTGATGGCTCTCCCCGCTACCCATTGATGGAAGCGATTTTGGAAGCCGGTTTACCTTATACCAGCGGCCCGCAATGGTTGAGCGACCATGTGTTGCACGCGCCCGGTCAGAGCCGACATGTGCTGGCAGTCGCCGGTACACATGGCAAAACCACCACCACTGCCATGCTGAGTTGGATTTTGGATCAAGCCGGTTTGACACCCGGCTTTTTGATCGGTGGCGTGCCCTTGAATTTCGGCGTGTCTGCGCGTCTGGGGCAATTGGCGGCGGGACAAAGCAGGCCATTGTTTGTCATCGAAGCCGATGAATACGACACCGCGTTTTTCGATAAACGCAGCAAGTTTGTGCATTACCGGCCGCGCACCGCCGTGCTCAACAACTTAGAGTTTGACCACGCAGATATTTTTGACAACCTGGCCGCCATCGAGCGCCAGTTCCACCACTTGGTGCGGACCGTGCCGGGCAGCGGCTGTCTGGTGGTGAACGCCGAGCAAGGCAGTTTGCAACGCGTATTAGCCATGGGCCACTGGAGCCCGGTGGCGGGTTTTGGTGTGGGCGGTGAATGGCAGGCCCGGGGTGAACCGCATGATTTTGAAGTGCTTCTATCCGGCAAATCCGTCGCGCAAGTGCGTTGGGGTTTGACCGGCGTGCACAACCAAATGAATGCGCTGGCAGCCGTGGCCGCGGCAGCGCATGTGGGCGTTACGCCTGAAGAGGCTGCCAAGGCACTGGCTGGTTTTGAGAATGTGCGACGCCGCATGGAATTGCGCGGCAGCCTAGGCAGCGGGGCGCAAGCCATTCAGGTGTTTGACGATTTTGCCCACCATCCGACCGCGATTCGCACGACCTTGGACGGACTGCGACGCAGCGTGGGTCAGGCCCGCATACTGGCGGTGTTCGAACCGCGCAGCAACACCATGAAGCTGGGCGCGATGAAATCACAATTGCCTTGGAGCCTTGAACAAGCCGATCTGGCGTTTTGCCACACTGCCGGTTTGGATTGGGACGCCGCTGAAGCGCTTGCACCCATGGGCGAGCGCGCCAGCGTCGCTGCGAACATAGAAACCCTGGTGTCACAGGTCAAAGCCGCCACACGTCCAGGCGATCACATTGTCTGTATGAGCAATGGCGGTTTTGGCGGCATTCACCAGAAACTATTGGATGCCTTGAAGCACTGAGCGACAGACTTGCGAGCTTCACCTAAAAAAACGGACGGCATGCAGTCCGTTTAGATTGAAAGTTATTTTTTCGCTTTGCGGCGCGTCTTAATGCCAACGTCTAGCACCTGCAGGACTTCCAGAGAATCGTCCCAAGACAAACAGGCGTCGGTGATGCTTTGGCCATACACCAAGCCCTCGACTTTGTCTTTACCGGGTGTGAATTTTTGTGCGCCGGGTTGCAAATGGCTCTCCACCATGACACCGAACACCTGATGTGAGCCACCGGCCAATTGCGCTGCAATGTCTTTGGCGACCACCAACTGGCGCTCGTGTTGTTTGCTGCTGTTGGCATGGCTGCAATCGACCATCAATGTGGCTGGCAATTTCGCTGCTTCTAGCTCTTTGCAAGCGGCACCGACACTGGCTGCGTCATAGTTGGGCGCTTTGCCGCCGCGCAAAATCACGTGGCAATCCGGGTTGCCTTGGGTTTGCACAATCGCTACCTGGCCGTTTTTATGCACCGACAAAAAGTGGTGGCCACGAGAGGCGGCTTGTATCGCGTCGGTAGCGATCTTGAT
>CANGCZ010000064.1 GCA_947452325.1 Comamonadaceae bacterium
CATGCGCATGCCACCCAAGGACATGTGGGAAATGTATACACAGGTCGGTTTCGGCCAGAAGCCGCAAGTGCCATTTCCCGGCGCTGTCACCGGCAGGTTGCGGCCTTACAAAAGCTGGCGTCCGATGGAGCAAGCCACCATGAGTTATGGCTATGGTTTGTCGACCAGTTTGTTTCAACTCGCGCAGGCCTACAGCATGTTTGCGCGTGACGGCGAAATGGCGCCGGTCAGTCTGCTCAAACGCCAGGACAAGACCGCCGGTGTGCGCGTTATTTCCACCGAACACGCACTTCAGGTGCGCAATATGCTGCACATGGTGACAGGTGCAGGCGGCACTGCACCCAAGGCGCAAACCATGGGTTATTCGGTCGGCGGCAAAACAGGTACGGCGCACAAGCTCGATGGCAAAAGTTACGCCGAGAAAAAATACCGGGGCTTTTTTGTTGGCATGGCGCCCATAGACAACCCCCGCATCGTAGTCGCCGTGATGATCGACGAGCCCAGCAACGGACGCTATTTCGGCGGCGATGTGGCCGCACCGGTGTTCAGCCAGACTGTGCAACAAACTTTGCGCATGCTGGAAGTCCAACCCGACATGGCGGTCAAGCCTCAAGTCGTGGCCAAAGCCGAGGCGGAGTCGTTTTGATGCAACGCTTGCACACGCCTGTTGAAGCCGCCCGTTGGTTGCGTGCGCGTGTGACGTCGCAACTCACCTCGGACAGCCGCCGCGTGCAAGCCGGGGACGGATTTTTTGCCTGGGTTGGTCAAACCACTGACGCACGCCAGCATGTGGTGCAGGCCTTGCAACAAGGGGCCAGCGCCTGTTTGGTCGAAGCCAACGGCTTGGAGGTGTTTGAAGCGGTCAATGACCTGGCTTTGCATGATGCACCCATCAGCAGTTATGAAGGTTTGAAAGCTGACAGTGGTGCGATTGCCGATGCGTATTTCGATTCACCCAGCGCCGCACTGCGTGTGCAGGCCATCACTGGCACGAATGGCAAGACATCCACTGCCTGGTGGCTGGCGCAAGCCTTCAGCCGCCTGGGCCAGCGTTGCGCCGTGGTCGGTACCTTGGGTCTGGGCGAACCTGGGCAGATGCACAGCACCGGTTTGACTACACCCGATCCTTTGCAATTGCACACCCAGTTGCGACGCTGGGTCAACGACGGAGTGCAAGTCTGCGCGCTGGAAGCCTCGTCCATCGGTTTGGTGGAAAACCGTTTGTCCGGTTGCCACATACACACCGCTATCTTCACCAATTTCACACAAGATCACCTGGATTACCACGGCAGCATGCAGGCTTATTGGCAAGCCAAACAAAGCCTGTTTGACTGGCCCGGCTTGACAGCCGCTGTGATCAACATAGACGACGACAAAGGCCGTGAACTGGCGCAGCGTTTACAGCACTCGGCTTTGAAGTTATGGACCGTGTCCATGCACGGCACAGCCGATATTTGCGCCCGTGATGTAAGGACCACGACCCTAGGCATGACTTTTGACGTGTGCGAAGCCGACCAAAGCATCAGCCTGACCGCCGCTTGTTTGGGTGACTTCAATGTGATGAACCTGCTGGGCGTGATCGCTGCTTTGCGTCAAGCCGGACATTCATTGGCAGATGCGGTGGCTGAGTGCCACCACTTGCAAGCCGTGCCCGGTCGCATGCAGCAACTCGGCAGTGAAGGCATGCCTGCGGTGGTGGTTGACTATGCGCACACGCCGGATGCGGTGGCCAAGGCTTTGCAGGCATTGCGTCCTTGGGCACACGCGCGCGGCGGGCGCTTGCACTGCGTGCTGGGTTGTGGCGGCGACCGCGACAGCAGCAAGCGTGCACCCATGGCGCGTTGCGCCGAGGAGTTTGCCGATGTGGTGTGCCTGACCAGCGACAACCCGCGCAGCGAAGACCCGCAACACATACTGCAACAGATGTTGCAGGGCTTGCGTCAACCGCAAAGCGCTGTTCAGCAACTCGACCGCGCTTTGGCCATTGCAGAACGCATCAGCCAGGCCGAACCGAACGACGTGGTGTTGATCGCCGGCAAAGGCCACGAGACTTACCAGGAAGTCAAAGGCCAGAAGCTGCCTTTTTCAGACGCAGACCATGCGTTGCTGGCCTTGCAGAGCCGGAGGCAGGCATGAACCTCAGCTTGCAACAGATACAGCGTTGGTTGCCCGGCAGCCGCTTGGTCGGTGACGGCAGCTTAGAAGTCATTAGGGTGCACACCGACAGCCGCAGCATGCAAGCGCAAGACTTGTTCGTGGCTTTGCAGGGCGAGCGTTTCGATGCGCATGATTTTCTGGCGCAGTTGCCGGCGCTCGGCGTGCAGGCCGCGATCGCCACCCGTGGTTTGGCGCAAGCCGGTTTGTCCGGTCTTGAGGTAGACGATATATTGCAAGCCCTGCAAACACTGGCCGGGGCTTGGCGTGCGCAATTCGATTTGACGCTGATAGCCGTGACCGGCAGCAATGGCAAAACCACTGTCACGCAAATGTTGGCTTCCATACTGCATGCTTGGCAAGGCGATGATGCCTTGGCTACCCAGGGTAATTTCAACAACCACATCGGCGTGCCATTGACTCTGCTCAGATTGCGTGCGCATCACCGCGTCGCTGTGTTGGAGCTGGGCATGAATCACCCGGGTGAAATCGCACAACTTGCTGCGTGTGCGGCGCCAACCGTGGCACTGGTGAACAACGCCCAGCGCGAACATCAGGAATTCATGCACAGCGTGCAAGCAGTAGCTGAAGAAAACGGTGCCGTTATACAGGCTTTGTCTGCTGAGGGTACGGCTGTGTTTCCTGCCACAGACGAACACCATTGGCTGTGGCGTCAATTCGCTGGTGAACGCCGCACCATCGCTTTTGGCAACACCGAGGCACCTGTTTATGTGCGACAAGCCCAATGGCTGGGTACACACTGGGAACTCGACTTGCAAACCCCGTCCGGAGGTCTTCAAGCGCGCTTGCATTTACCCGGCCAACACAACGTGCATAACGCCATGGCGGCAGTCGCCGCCGCACTGGCTGCGGGGGCACCGCTGAGCGCCATTGCACACGGATTGAGGCAGTTCCAACCGGTCACAGGTCGTTCTCAAGTCAGTGTGTTGCAGCACTTGGGACGCAACATCACTTTGGTGGACGACAGTTACAACGCCAACCCGGATTCGGTGCGAGCTGCCATTGACGTATTGGCGCAGTCAGCCGCGCCGCGATTGCTGGTGCTGGGCGACATGGGCGAAGTCGGCACCCAAGGCGCAGCCTTTCACGCCGAAGCAGGCGAGTACGCGCAACAACAACACATAGAGCATGTGCTGACCCTGGGTGAACTCAGCAGTCATACCGCCAGTGCGTGTGCCAGCGCAGTGCATTGCCACAGCATGGGTGAATTGACAGAGCGTGTCATGCGCTTGCTGCCGACGGTCAGCAGCGTGCTGGTCAAAGGATCGCGTTTCATGCGAATGGAACAGGTGGTACAGGCATTGCAAGACACAGAACAACAGACAGTCTCGATGCCACGCAAGGAGGCTTCATGCTGCTGACCTTGGCCCAGTGGTTGCAATCCATATCGCCGGAGTACGGCTATTTGCGGGTGTTTCAGTATTTGACATTCCGCGCCGTGATGGCCGCGCTCACCGCGTTGATGATAGGTTTGATGGCCGGTCCGGCCGTCATCCGCAAACTCACTGAATTGAAAATCGGTCAACCTATACGCGGCTACGGTGTGGAAGCCCACCTGAGCAAATCAGGCACGCCCACCATGGGCGGTGTATTGATACTGTTGTCGATTGCTTTCTCCACATTGATGTGGGTAGATTTGTCCAACCGCTTTGTCTGGATTGTGCTGATCGTCACCATGGGTTTCGGCGCCATTGGCTGGGTGGACGACTGGCGCAAGGTGGTCAACAAAGACCCGGAAGGTATGCGTTCGCGAGAAAAATACCTGTGGCAATCGCTCATCGGTTTATTGGCAGCGCTGTACCTGGTCTTTAGCATTTCCGAGGTCAGCAATTTGCGCGTGCTTGAGTTGTTTTACAGCTGGGTGAGTTCGGGCTTTGATGTGAACCTGCCGCCCAAGGCCGGGTTGCTGTTGCCGTTTTTCAAAGAAGTCAGTTACCCCTTAGGTGTGTTGGGTTTTGTCGTGTTGACTTATCTGGTGATTGTCGGTTCAAGCAACGCGGTCAATCTGACCGATGGCTTGGACGGCTTGGCCATCATGCCGGTGGTCATGGTCGGTTCCGCACTGGGTGTGTTTGCCTACGTGGTCGGCAGTTCGGTGTATTCCAAGTATTTGTTTTTCCCGCACATTCCCGGTGCAGGTGAATTGCTGATCTTTTGCGCGGCCATTGCCGGCGCCGGGTTGGCGTTCTTGTGGTTCAACACCCATCCGGCTCAGGTGTTCATGGGCGACGTTGGAGCCCTGGGTTTGGGCGCGGCGCTGGGCACCATAGCCATCATCGTGCGCCAGGAAATCGTGTTGGCCATCATGGGCGGTATCTTTGTCGCCGAGGCTTTGTCGGTGATGTTGCAAGTCACGTATTTCAAATACACCAAACGCAAATACGGCGAAGGCAGACGCATTTTGAAGATGGCGCCTTTGCACCACCATTTTGAAAAATCCGGCTGGAAAGAAACACAAGTGGTGGTCCGCTTCTGGATCATCACCATGCTGCTGTGTCTGGTCGGCTTATCTACCTTGAAGTTGCGTTGAACATGAAGTTGCTGCAAGACCAACACATCCTCATCCTAGGCCTGGGCGACTCCGGCTTGGCGATGTCGCGTTGGTGTGTGTTGCAAGGTGCGCGCGTCACGGTTGTCGATACGCGTGAGCAACCCCCCGCTTTGCAATCCCTGCGCGATGAAAAACTGAATGCAGCGTTTGTGCACGGTGCGTTTGATTCGACGCTGATTGATGGCAAGGACATTCGGGCTGTGTTCAAAAGCCCGGGACTGTCACCGGCAGAAGTCGCAGGTGTCTGGCAGGCAGCTCAGGCCCAGGGCTTGTGGTGCGGTACCGAACTGACTTTGTTTGCACACGCGCTGCAAGACCTGAAAAACAGCGAAATCTCTTACCAACCCAAGGTGCTGGCCATCACTGGCACCAACGGTAAAACCACTGTGACCCGACTCACTGCATTGTTGCTTGAGCGTGCCGGTATGAAGGTCGCGGTGGCCGGCAATATCGGTCCGACTTTGCTTGATACATTGACTCAGCGCTTGAACGATTTACCGCAAGTCTGGGTATTAGAGTTGTCAAGTTTTCAATTGGATGGTGTGATCGACTTTGAAGCCACTGCCGCTTGCGTGCTCAATCTGACGCAAGACCACTTGGACTGGCACGGTGACATGGCTGCTTACGGCAAAGCCAAAGCCAATATTTTCGGCCAGCAGGCTGTCGGTGTGTTGCCGCGCCATGATGCCGCCGTCATGGCTTTGTGGCCTGCAGACAGCGGTCGCAAAAAAGAAATACCGCGTGCACGCATTCACTTTGGTACAGACCTGCCTCAACACCCCGGCGATTTTGGTTTGTCTACGGACAACGGCATGACCTGGCTGGTGCGCGCGCTTCCTTCAGAAGACAGCGGCGGCAAGCGCGGCCGGGCAGTGGAAGAAGAATTGCAAATTCAACGTTTGATGCCGGCCGATGCATTGCGTATACGCGGTCAGCACAACGCTTTGAATGCATTGGCGGCATTGGCCTTGGCAGGCACTTGCAATGCCAATCTGGCGCAGATGTTGCACGGCTTGCGCGAATACACCGGCGAGCCGCACCGCTTGTCCTCTGTGGCGGTGCTCAATGACATCGAATACTTTGACGACAGCAAAGGCACCAATGTGGGTGCCACTGTCGCCGCAGTCAATAGCTTGGGTGCTGAACGCAAGCTGGTCGTGATTCTGGGCGGCGACGGCAAAGACCAAGACTTCAGTCCGCTGGGTGACCCGCTCAAGCGCCATGCGCGCGCCGTGGTGCTGATAGGCCGGGATGCGCTCTTGCTGGCAGATGCTTTGAAAGCTTACGGGCTTCACACGCAGTACGCCCACCACATGGCAGAAGCAGTGGAATTGGCTGCACAAGCGGCCCACACCGGTGACGCGGTGCTGCTGTCACCGGCTTGCGCCAGCCTGGACATGTACGCCAATTACATGGCCCGGGCCCAAGCTTTTGTACAAGCTGTGCAGGAACTGGCCATGCTGGAAGGCCAAGCATGAGCCAGATCACTTTCAGCGATCGCATTGGCCGCTGGTTCGGCAACCCGCCCAAAGAAGGCATGGATGCATTGCCTGTGCGTGTGCACGGGCGAGAATTCACCCGCACCGGCGCTGCGCCGGGCAGCATCAAAGGCTTTGATCAGGCATTGATCTGGGCGATTGCCGGTTTGTTGTTATGGGGCCTGGTGATGGTGTACTCAGCGTCGATTGCCTTGAACGACGGTGCGCAAGACAGCAGCGTCTGGCAGGCGCAGTTTCTGGTGCGCCACTGTTTGTCACTGGTCGTAGGCTTTGTCGCTGCCTTGCTGGTGTTTCAGGTGTCCATGGACCGTTGGGAAAAAGTAGCGCCCTGGGTCTTCATTGTGTCTATTGTTTTGTTGATTGCCGTGCTATTGCCTTTCATAGGCAAAAGCGTCAACGGTGCGCGTCGCTGGATAGGGCTGGGGTTGATGAATTTTCAGCCCTCCGAACTGGCCAAACTGGGGACGCTGTTGTATGCCGCCAATTACATGGTGCGCAAAATGGATGTGAAAGAAAAATTCTTCGCCGCTGTCACGCCTATGGCGGTGGCGATTGCCATCGTCGGCTCTTTGCTGCTGGCAGAACCTGACATGGGTGCGTTTTTGGTGATCGCCGTCATCGCCATGGGCATTTTGTTTTTAGGCGGCGTCAATGCCCGCATGTTTTTATTGATCACCGGCATTCTGCTGGTGGCTTTCGGTTTGATGATTGCCTTGTCGCCATGGCGGCGTGAACGCATTTTTGCGTACCTGGATCCCTTTGGTGCCGACTATGCCTTAGGCAAAGGCTACCAGTTATCGCATTCCTTGATTGCCATCGGGCGTGGAGAAATCTTCGGTGTGGGTCTAGGGGGCAGTGTGGAAAAACTGCACTGGTTACCTGAAGCGCACACCGACTTTTTGCTCGCAGTGTTGGGCGAGGAGTTTGGTTTGGTCGGCGTGGTCACCGTGATCGCGGTGTTCATGTGGTTGACACGGCGCATCATGTTCATCGGCCGCCAGGCGATTGCCATGGACCGCGTGTTCTCCGGCTTGGTGGCACAAGGTGTGGGCGTGTGGATTGGTTTTCAGGCATTTATCAACATGGGTGTGAACCTCGGTGCTTTGCCTACCAAAGGACTGACTCTGCCATTGATGAGCTATGGCGGTTCAGCCATTTTGCTCAACCTGATTGCGTTGGCCATTGTCTTGCGTGTCGATTATGAAAACCGCTTGCTGATGCACGGAGGACGTGTATGACGACGCGCACCGCATTGGTCATGGCCGGTGGAACGGGAGGACACATCTTTCCGGGACTGGCCGTAGCCGAACTGCTTCGCCGTCGTGGTTGGAACGTGCATTGGTTGGGCGCGCCTGCGCCGAGCATGGAGAGTGAGTTGGTGCCTAAACACGGTTTTGTGTTTGAACCCGTGCGCTTTGGCGGATTACGCGGCAAAGGTCTGGTCACTGCGGCATTGTTGCCCTTTCGGTTACTGCAAGCGTTTTGGCAAAGTCTGCAAGTGGTGCGTCGGTTGAAACCCGATGTGCTGGTCGGTTTGGGCGGCTACATCAGTTTTCCGGGTGGCATGATGGGCGTGTTGTGCGGCAAACCGCTGGTGCTGCATGAGCAAAATTCAGTGGCAGGTTTGGCCAACAAGGTACTGGCGCATATCGCCGACCGGGTGTTATCTACTTTTCCGTCTGTGTTGCCCAAAGCGCAATGGGTGGGTAACCCCA
>CANGCZ010000065.1 GCA_947452325.1 Comamonadaceae bacterium
CTGGGTTTTCAGCGCGTCATACAGCGCGCCATCATGCACGTGCAATCCACTGGCAATGGCAAAAAAGAAGTCACCGGGGCCAATGTGCTGGTCGCCATCTTTGGTGAAAAAGATTCACACGCCGTGTATTACCTCCACCAACAAGGCGTGACCCGTTTGGATGTGGTGAATTTCATTGCCCACGGCATCAAAAAATCTGACCCCCAAGAGCCTGTCAAAGGCGCTGAATCCAGCGCTCCAGAGGCTGAAGAGAGCACAGACAAATCGGAAAAAACATCGCCGCTGGAGCAGTTCACTCAAAACCTGAACCAGATGGCCAAAGACGGCAAGATCGACCCCCTGATCGGCCGTGAATACGAAGTTGAGCGTGTCATTCAGATTTTGTGCCGTCGCCGCAAAAACAACCCCTTGCTGGTGGGCGAAGCCGGTGTGGGCAAAACCGCGATTGCCGAAGGCCTGGCTTGGCGCATCACGCAAAAAGATGTGCCTGAAATTTTGGCTGATTCACAGGTGTATTCGCTGGACATGGGCGCCTTGCTGGCGGGAACCAAATACCGAGGTGATTTCGAGCAGCGTCTCAAAGGCGTGTTGAAGTCACTCAAAGACAAACCTAACGCTGTGTTGTTCATCGATGAAATCCACACGTTGATAGGCGCGGGTGCGGCTTCCGGCGGTACTTTGGATGCGTCCAATTTGCTCAAACCTGCACTGTCCAGCGGCCAACTCAAATGCATTGGTGCCACCACCTTCACCGAATACCGTGGCATTTTCGAAAAAGATGCAGCTTTGTCACGCCGCTTCCAAAAGGTGGATGTGGTCGAGCCCACGGTCGAACAAACTGTGGACATTCTCAAAGGCTTGAAATCACGCTTTGAAGAGCACCACAGCGTGAAGTACGCCGTGGCTGCTTTGCAAGCCGCCGCAGAGCTGAGCGCCAAATACATCAACGACCGTCATTTGCCTGACAAGGCGATTGATGTGATCGACGAAGCAGGTGCGGCGCAACGCATTCTGCCTGTATCCAAGCGCAAGAAAACCATCACCAAATCCGAGATTGAAGACATCGTCGCCAAGATCGCACGTATCCCGCCAGCCAGTGTGTCTAATGACGATCGCGGCAAACTGCAAACCCTGGAACGCGATTTGAAAAGCGTGGTCTTCGGTCAAGACAAAGCGCTGGAAGTGCTGGCCTCCTCTGTCAAGATGGCGCGTTCTGGTTTGGGCAAAGCAGACAAACCGATTGGCGCGTTTTTATTCAGCGGCCCCACCGGTGTGGGCAAAACCGAAGCCGCCAAACAACTGGCTTACATATTGGGTATTGAATTGCTGCGCTTTGACATGTCCGAGTACATGGAACGTCACGCGGTCAGCCGCTTGATCGGCGCGCCTCCGGGCTACGTCGGTTTTGATCAGGGCGGTTTGCTCACCGAGGCTGTTACCAAGAAACCGCATGCAGTTTTGCTGTTAGATGAAATTGAAAAAGCACATCCTGATATTTTCAACGTGCTGCTTCAAGTCATGGACCATGGCACATTGACAGACAACAACGGTCGCAAAGCCGACTTCCGCAACGTCATCATCATCATGACGACCAATGCAGGAGCCGAGACCATGAATAAGTCAACCATAGGCTTTACCAATGCGCGTGAACCCGGCGATGAAATGGCGGATATCAAACGCTTGTTCACGCCAGAGTTTCGCAACCGCTTAGATGCCACGGTCAGCTTCAAACCGCTGGACGAAGTCGTCATCATGCGAGTGGTTGACAAGTTTTTACTGCAACTCGAAACCCAACTGGCAGAGAAAAAAGTCGATGTCACCTTCACCGACGATTTGCGTAAATACCTGGCCAAAAAAGGCTTTGATCCGCTCATGGGCGCACGCCCCATGCAGCGCCTGATTCAGGACATGATCCGCCGCGCACTGGCCGACGAACTGTTGTTCGGTCGATTGACCGAAGGCGGGCGCTTGACTGTGGGATTGGATGACAAAGACGAGGTGCTGCTTGATATACAGCCCCTGCCCAAAAAGGAAAGCCGTTCTTCCAAATCCGAACCGGCCGAACCCGAAGAAGCAGAGGCCAGTTAAGGTGGCAGGTCATAGCAAATGGGCCAATATCCAGCACCGAAAAGGCCGACAAGACGAAAAACGCGGCAAGGTCTGGACCCGGGTCATACGTGAAATCATGGTGGCGGCACGCGCAGGCGGTGGTGATTTGCAAGTCAATCCCCGTCTGCGATTAGCGGTTGAAAAAGCCAAGGCGGCCAATATGCCAGCCGACACCATCAAGCGCAACATCGACAAAGCCACCGGTAACCTTGAAGGCGTGCATTACGAGGAAATCCGCTACGAAGGCTACGGCATAGGCGGCGTGGCATTGATGGTCGATACCATGACCGACAACAAAGTGCGCACGGTCGCTGAAGTACGCCACGCACTCAGCAAACACGGCGGCAACCTAGGCACCGACGGCTCGGTGGCGTTTCAATTCAAACACTGCGGTCAGTTGATTCTGGCACCAGGCACTTCCGAAGATGCCGTCATGGAAGTCGCGCTTGAAGCTGGCGCCCAAGACGTGCTGACCGATGATGACGGTGCCATCGAAGTGTTGACTGACCCGGCCGACTTTGAAGCGGTCAAGGCGGCGTTGGACAAAGCCGGCATGGCGCCTGCCATGGCTGAAATCACTTACCGCGCAGACATCACTATCGAATTAAGCGAAGAAGATCAAGTCAAAATGCAAAAAATCATCGACGCTTTGGAAGACCTTGACGACGTGCAAGAGGTCTATCACAACGCTGCCTTATGAAAATTCTGGTCATAGGCTCAGGCGGTCGGGAACATGCATTGGCATGGAAGTTAACCCAGTCGCCGCAAGTGCAAATGGTTTACGTGGCACCCGGTAACGCGGGGATTGCACGCAACAAGGATTTACAGGTACTGCCCCTGACTGACGTGGTGGCATTGCGCGAATGGGCGCAATCCAACGACATAGGTTTGACTGTGGTCGGACCCGAGGCGCCTTTGGCGGCCGGGGTGGTAGACGAATTCCGGGCCCACGGCTTGCGCATTTTCGGACCGACGCAGGCTGCTGCGCAATTGGAAAGCTCCAAAGCGTTTTCCAAAGCTTTTATGCAGCGCCACCATATTCCGACAGCGGCTTACCAAGTGTTTGAAGACGCCACGGCGGCCCATGCGTATGTGGATGCACAAGGTGCGCCTATCGTGGTCAAGGCAGACGGACTGGCAGCTGGCAAAGGCGTGGTGGTTGCCACCACTGTGCAAGAGGCCCACGCGGCAATCGATCACATGTTGGCCCCGGATCAAAATGGTATCCAACACGCAGGCGGCAAAGCCCGGGTGGTGATCGAAGAATTTTTAGACGGCGAAGAGGCCAGTTTCATGGTGGTCGCCCATGGTCAAGTGGCTGTGCCACTGGCCACCTCCCAAGACCACAAGCGTTTGCAAGACGGTGACCAAGGTCCTAACACCGGGGGCATGGGTGCTTATTCGCCTGCGCCGGTGGTGACGCCGGAAATACATGCACGCGTCATGCGAGAAGTGATACAGCCGACATTGAAAGGCATGGAGTCTGACGGCATTCCTTACACCGGTTTTTTGTACGCCGGATTGATGATAGGTGCCCAAGGTCAAATCAAGGTGTTGGAGTTCAATTGCCGCATGGGCGACCCTGAGACCCAGCCCATACTGATTCGTTTGAAAAGCGATTTCCTGTCATTGCTGTTGGCTGCTACTGAGCCCGAGCCGTCCCAGTTGGCCAAGATCGAATTGGAATGGGACAGACGTGTGGCTTTAGGTGTGGTCATGGCAGCGCACGGATATCCCGGCACAGTGCGCAAAGGCGATGTCATACACGGACTCGTTGCGGACAAGCCCGACGCCATGGTGTTTCATGCCGCTACCGCCGTGCAAGGTCAGGACATCGTGACCTCCGGCGGGCGTGTGCTGTGCGCCACGGCCTTGGGCGACACTGTCCGTCAGGCCCAAGCGCACGCCTATGAATTGGTTGACGCGATTCACTTTGACGGCGCACAGGTCAGGCGCGATATCGGTCACAGGGGTGTCAAACGTTGACGCCGGCTTTTTGATTCAAGGACCACCACAATGAATCCTGCCTTCACCCCCGTTCGCACTTATCTCATGGATTTGCAGCAGCGCATCACCTCTGCGTTGACAGCTATCGATGGCCATGCGTTTTTATCAGACAGTTGGGAAAAGCCCAAAGGCGAAACCCTGCAAGGCAATGGCAACACCATGATCATGGAACAGGGCAAAGTGTTTGAGCGCGCCGGTGTGGGGTTTTCTCATGTCACCGGACCCAAGTTGCCGCCCTCGGCCACTCAGCACCGGCCCGAATTGAACGGCTCACCCTTTGAGGCCATGGGCGTGTCTTTGGTGTTTCACCCGCGCAATCCTTACGTGCCCACGGTTCACATGAATGTGCGGGCTTTGATGGCCAACACCGCCAGCGGCGAGTCAGTGGCCTGGTTTGGCGGCGGCATGGACTTGACGCCTTACTATGGTTTTGACGAAGACGCCGTGCATTTCCACAGCACCTGCAAGCAGGCGCTTGATGGTTTTGGTAAACATCTGTACCCGCGCTTTAAAACCTGGTGCGACGAGTATTTCTTTTTGAAGCACCGCAATGAACCGCGCGGCATAGGTGGTATTTTTTACGATGATTTTTCAGAACTGGGTTTTGAGCGCAGCTTTGAAATGATGCGAAGTGTGGGTGACCATCTGGTCAAAGCGTATTTGCCCATAGTCGAAAAGCGCATGAACACGCCATACGGTGAGCGCGAGCGCGAGCACCAGTTGTACCGGCGGGGCCGTTACGTAGAGTTCAATTTGGTGTTTGACCGTGGTACGCATTTTGGCTTGCAGTCGGGCGGGCGCACAGAATCCATTTTGTTGTCCATGCCGCCCTTGGTGACCTGGTCTTACCAGCGCCAACCCGAACCGGGTTCGGCTGAGCACCGGCTCTACACCGATTACCTCAAACCTAAAGCCTGGATTTGAGCTTCACACCACCCGAACGCATCGGTTTGTACGGCGGCGCTTTTGACCCGCCGCATACCGCTCACCACGCCTTGGCCGCCTGTGCCATTCAGCAGTTGCAACTGGATGTGTTGTACGTGATACCTACCGGTGACGCCTGGCACAAAAGCCGCACTCTGACGCCTGCACACCATCGCTTGGCCATGGCCAAGCTGCATTTCGGAGATTTGCCTCTGGCCGTGGTCGACGACCGCGAGCTTTTGCGCCAAGGCCCGAGTTACACCATAGACAGCTTGAGAGAGTTGGCTGATGCTCACCCCAAAGCCGGGCTATTTCTGCTCATGGGCGCTGATCAAGCACAGCGTTTTGAGACCTGGAAAGACTGGATGCAGATCGCAGAACTGGCGCAACTGGCGGTGGCGCCGCGCGAAACTGGAGATTCGTCCGGTGCTTTACCGTATGAGTGGCACAATCACGGCTTGATCAGGGCGACGCTATTGAACATGCCACTGGCAAACGTCAGCGCCACCGACATACGTTCCGGCTTGGAACAGGGCTCAGGCCCCGCTCACACTTTGAAGCCGTCCGTGCTTCAATATATTCAACATCATCACCTTTATATGGACCGCCATGACCGAAGTCTCTGAAAAAAAAGACGTACAAAAATTGCAGCGCATTGTTGTCGACAGTCTGGAAGACGTGAAGGCGCAAGACATTGCCGTCTTCAACACAGAACACCTGTCTGCCTTGTTTGAACGCGTTGTCATCGCCAGCGGCACGTCCAACCGCCAGACCAAGGCTTTGGCCGCCAATGTGCGTGACGATGTACGTGACGGCGGTTTCGGTAAACCTCGTATCGAAGGCGAAGAAAACGGCGAATGGATCATCGTCGACTGCGGTTCGGTGGTGGTACACATCATGCAACCAACCATCCGTCAATACTACAACCTGGAAGAAATCTGGGGCGACAAACCCGTGCGCATCAAGCTTGGCGCGCCGCTGCCCAAGGCTGTGAGCAAGGCTGTCGAGGTCATTGAACCGGTGGTTAAAAAACCTGCCCGTCAAACGGCCGGCAAAACATCAACCGACAAAAGCAAAACCAGATCACCTCGAGCCACAGGCTCTGCAAAACCGGCGGCTGCCGTCAAAAAAACCGTGTCACCAGCTGCCCCGGCTAAAAAAACCGCGACCAAGGCACCGGTCAAAAAAGTCATTCAAGCCAAACCTGTGGCCGCTAAAAAACCTGCGGCTAAAAAACCTGCGGCGAAAAAATCCGCGCCTGCCAAAGCTGCTGCCCGCAAGCCGCGTGCATGAAGCTCTGGGTGGTCGCTGTGGGCCAGAGAGTGCCCGCCTGGGCGCAAACGGCCTGGGACGATTACGCCAAACGTTTTCCGCCCGATATCAAGCTGACCCTCAAAACCGTCAAAACAGAGCCCCGCGCATCCAAAACCTTGGCTCAGATCTGGGCTGCCGAACGCAGTCGCATTGATACGGCCGTTCCCAAAGACTGCTTGCGCGTCTGGCTCGATGAAAAAGGGACGCATGTCAACACCGCGGCATTGGCTGGTAAATGGCGAGCTTGGCAGGACAACGCGCAAGACGTGGCTTTCATCATTGGCGGGCCTGACGGCTTTGACCCGGTGCTGCGACAAGGCGGCCATGAATTAATGGCCCTTTCTCATTTGACGCTGCCGCACGCCATGGTCAGGGTGTTGCTGGTAGAGCAGCTTTACCGCGCCTGGTCTATGCTGACCCATCACCCTTACCATCGCGAGTAATGAACCTGCCTCTGATTTACCTGGCCTCCCAAAGCCCGCGCCGACAGCAATTGCTGACGCAAATCGGTGTGTCATTTGAATTGCTGCTGCCGCGCGATACCCAGGCCGCCGAGGCGCTGGAAACCGAGTTACACAACGAGTCTCCAATGATCTATGTCAAGCGGGTGACCATGCTCAAACTGCAGGCCGCCAAAGCGCAGATGCTGCAAGAACGACTGCCTCTCAGGCCCGTGTTATGCGCTGACACCACCGTGGCCTTGAATGACCGTATATTGGGCAAGCCTCTTGATGAAACGCACGCCATTCGCATGCTCAGTGCGTTATCAGGTCAGACCCACCAAGTCTTCACCGCTGTGGCGGTGAATGCCGGCAAACGCAATTGGTGCAGTGTGCAACGCTCTAAGGTGACTTTTGACACACTCAGTCCTGGTGAAATTGAAGCCTATGTACGAACCGGTGAACCCATGGGCAAAGCCGGTGCTTATGCCATTCAAGGACGTGCGGCAATGTTCATCAAACGCATACAAGGCAGTCACTCCGGCATCATGGGTTTACCGGTGTTCGAAACCAGTCGCTTGCTCCAACGCATCACCAAGGACCAGACATGCAACATGACATCCTGATCAACTGGTCGCCGCAGGAAACCCGCGTGGCCCTGGTGCAAAACGCGGCTTTGCAAGAAATCCATATTGAGCGTTCACTGGAACGCGGCCTGGTGGGCAATATTTACACAGGCAAAGTCGTTCGGGTGTTGCCCGGCATGCAGTCGGCGTTCATAGACATAGGCATGGACAGGTCTGCTTTTTTGCATGTGGCAGATGTTTTCACAGGTGTGCATGTCAAACACGCAGATGCTGATGCGCAACATGCCCCGGTGGTGCCCATAGAAAAGCAGGTGTTTGAGGGCCAATCGCTGATGGTGCAAGTGATCAAAGACCCTATAGGCAGCAAAGGTGCGCGTTTATCCACACAAATCAGTATCGCGGGTAGATTGCTGGTATTTTTGCCGCAAGACAACCACGTCGGGGTTTCGCAAAAAATTCCTTTAGAAGAACGCGAAGCTTTGCGACAGCGATTGGTCAAACTGGCGCACCGCGACGAAGATAAAGGCGGCTTTATTTTGCGCACC
>CANGCZ010000066.1 GCA_947452325.1 Comamonadaceae bacterium
AAAAAATCCTCAACGAATTACCGGCCAGCGAAGCCGGCCCTACGCTGGCTGACCATGGCGCGGGCAAGTCGTATTTGGGTTTCATCATTTACGACTTGTTTTTCAAGGCCTTGGGTAGCGGCCATATTTACGGCATTGAAACCCGCAGCGAGTTAGTCGCTGCGTCCACTGCGCTGGCGCAGCGCCTGGGTTTTGAGCGCATGCAGTTTCTCAATCTCAGTGTGGCCGAGTCGGCGCACAGCCAAGCCTTGCCCGCGCAGATCGATGTGGTGACCGCGCTGCACGCTTGTGACACCGCTACCGATGACGCCATCGCCTTTGGTTTGCAAAAGCAGGCCAAGCACATGGTCTTGGTGCCGTGTTGTCAGGCCGAGTTGGCGCGTGTGTTGAATAAAAACAAGGCGCTGAATTTACAGCGCACGCCGCTGGCCGAGTTGTGGAGGCACCCGCTGCACACGCGCGAGATGGGCAGCCAACTGACCAATGTGTTGCGCTGTTTGTATTTAGAAGCGAATGGCTACCAAGTGACGGTGACCGAGTTGGTCGGCTGGGAGCACAGCATGAAAAACGAATTGATATTGGCGAAATTCACCGGGCAACGTAAGCAGGCTTCGGCTGAGCGTTTGAATGTGTTGTTGCAGGAATTCGGGCTGGAAGAAATGGGAAATTGGGGTCAGGTTTCAATTCACTAATTACGCCAACCGCATCAACGCTGGTGTGATGCTTTGCCAGACGGCCTCATTGACCAATGGAAAATCCCCGGCCAATGCCGCCTGACACATGCGCTGCAAAGTCTCAGCGTGCGGCAACACCGTGCCCGCAAACCTGGCCCGGCCTTGGGCGTCGGCAATCAATAGCGTCGGAAAATTTTCAATATCGAGATCGCCAAGCAAGTCATCTTGTGTCTCGATATCCACCCACACAAACCGTGCTTGGGGCAATTGCAACGCCAATTGATCGAAGATGGGTTGGTATTCACGACAAGTACCACACCATTGCGCGCACAGGCAAAACACATGCATGGCATGGCTTTCTGCGGGCGGGGACAACGGCGGCTTGTTCATGTATCGAATGATAACGGTGCACCCCTTTACCAACAGTTGCATGGCTGGCATTACCATCGCCGCATGGCTCGTATGCCCCGTCTCTCATTGCCCGGTTACCCGCATCACGTGATATTGCGTGGAAATAACCGCCAGTTGATCTTCAAAGACAACAACGACCGTCAAACCTTGCTCGAGTTGCTGGTCGGGCATTGCCAAAATCAGCAGGTCGATTTGCATGCCTTTGTGCTGATGGACAACCACTTGCATTTGTTGGTGACGCCGCAGGCCGACATGGCTTTGTCAAGAATGATGCAACACCTGGGCCGCGACTATGTGCGCTATTTCAATACAAAACACACCCGCACCGGTACTTTGTGGGAAGGGCGGTTTCGCAGTTCGCTGATACAAACCGAGCGCTATCTTTTGGCCTGCATGGTTTACATGGACCTCAACCCGGTCCGTGCCGGTATGGTGGCTCAGGCCTTGGATCACGCTTGGTCCAGTCACGCGCATTACGTTGGGGCGCGCCAAGACAACTGGCTGGTGGCCCACGATGTGTACTGGGCGCTGGGCAATACGCCGTTCGCCAGGGAAAAAGCGTATGCCGAGTTGGTTCAATCCGGCATTGAAGAAAACAAGAAGCAAGCGCTCACATCATCGGTCATGGGTGGCTGGGCCTTGGGCGAGGACACGTTCACCCAAAACCTGCAACCTTTGTCAAAAAGACGGGTCAGTAAGAGCAAAGCTGGCAGGCCTTTCAAAACCAGCGAGTAAAGTAGACCTGTCCCTAATTAATTACTTGAATAAAATTATCAACAATTAATTGGAACCTGACCCCAATTAATTTGTTTGGAAAACCCTTAGCGGTAGTCTATGCTTACGTCCATTGCATGATTTACACAGAGGATGGCGAAATGCAGCACGCGTTTACCGAGGGTTTGTACCAGTCCAACCAAGAGCATGACGCTTGC
Source organism: Comamonadaceae bacterium (assembly GCA_947452325.1). GTDB lineage: Bacteria > Pseudomonadota > Gammaproteobacteria > Burkholderiales > Burkholderiaceae_C > Limnohabitans. The sequence goes on from CANGCZ010000066.1 coordinate 2,018, forward strand.
GGTGTGGGTTTTGTCGCGCACATCAAAGGACAGAAGAGCCACGACATCGTGTCGCAGGCTTTGAAAATTCTGGAAAACCTGGACCACCGTGGCGCGGTCGGTGCCGACAAATTGATGGGCGACGGTGCCGGTATCCTGATTCAACTGCCTGATGCGCTGTACCGCGAAGACATGGCCAAACAAGGCATCGCCTTGCCGGCCTTCGGTGAATACGGTGTCGGCATGGTGTTCCTGCCCAAAGAAAACGCGTCGCGTTTGGCTTGTGAACAAGAGCTGGAGCGCGCCATCCGCGCCGAAGGCCAAGTGCTGTTGGGCTGGCGCGATGTGCCGGTGAACAAAGACATGCCCATGTCGCCCACGGTGCGCGCCAAAGAGCCGCTGATCCGTCAGGTGTTCATTGGTCGCGGTAACGACGTCATCGTGCAAGACGCACTCGAGCGCAAGCTCTATGTGATTCGCAAAACCGCCAGCGCCGCTATTTCTCACTTGAACCTGAAGCACGGCAAAGAGTATTACGTACCTAGCATGTCCAGCCGCACCGTCATTTACAAAGGCTTGCTGCTCGCCGATCAAGTCGGTACCTATTTCCAAGATTTGCAAGATGTACGTTGCGTGTCTGCGCTGGGACTGGTGCACCAGCGTTTTTCCACCAACACGTTCCCCGAGTGGCCGCTGGCCCACCCGTACCGCTACGTGGCGCACAACGGCGAGATCAACACCGTCAAAGGCAATTACAACTGGATGAAAGCGCGAGAAGGTGTGATGTCTTCCGCGGTGCTCGGCGCCGATCTGAAAAAACTCTATCCCATCAGTTTCGCCGACCAATCCGACACCGCCACGTTTGACAATTGCTTAGAGCTGTTGACCATGGCCGGTTACCCGATCAGCCAGGCCATGATGATGATGATCCCCGAGCCTTGGGAAAACCACAGTCACATGGACCCGCGTCGCCGCGCGTTTTACGAATACCACGCCGCCATGATGGAGCCCTGGGACGGCCCGGCCTCCATCGTGTTCACAGACGGCAGGCAAATCGGCGCCACGCTGGACCGCAACGGTTTGCGCCCCTCACGCTATTGCATCACCGATGACGATTTGGTCATCATGGGTTCGGAGTCCGGCGTGTTGCCGGTGCCCGAGAGCAAGATCATCCGCAAATGGCGTTTGCAGCCCGGCAAGATGTTCCTCATCGACCTCGAACAAGGCCGCATGATCAACGATGAAGAATTGAAATCGGGACTGGCCAACAGCAAGCCTTACAAGCAGTGGATTGAAAACCTGCGCATCCGTTTGGATGATGTGGAAGAACACCCGGTGGGCACCCCTGAGCATGCCGATTTGTCCTTGCTCGACCGCCAGCAAGCATTTGGTTACACACAAGAAGATTTCAAATTCTTAATGGCCCCCATGGCCGCCAACGGTGAAGAAGCCTTGGGCTCCATGGGCAACGACAGCCCGCTGGCAGTGTTGTCGAACAAAAACAAATCGCTCTACAACTACTTCAAACAGTTGTTCGCGCAAGTGACTAACCCGCCTATCGACCCTATCCGCGAAGCCATCGTCATGTCGCTGGTGTCGTTCGTTGGACCCAAGCCCAACCTGCTAGACATCAACCAAGTCAATCCCCCCATGCGCTTGGAAGTCAGTCAGCCTGTGCTGGACTTCCAGGACATGGCCAAGCTGCGCCATATCGAGAGCATGACCAATGGCAAATTCAAAAGCGCCACCTTGGACATCACTTACCCCTTGAGTTGGGGCCACGAAGGTGTGGAAGCCAAACTGGCATCTTTGTGTGCGCAAGCGGTAGATCACATCAAAGGCGGCCACAACATCCTCATCATCAGTGACCGTGCCTTGTCCGCGACCCAAGTAGCCATTCCCGCGTTGCTGGCTTTGTCGGCCGTGCACCAGCATTTGGTCAAAGAAGGTTTGCGCACCAGCGCAGGCTTGGTGGTGGAAACCGGCAGCGCGCGCGAAGTGCATCACTTTGCCGTGCTTGCAGGCTATGGCGCAGAAGCCGTCCATCCCTATTTGGCGATGGAGTCACTGGCCGAGTTGCACAAAAGCCTGCCCGGCGCATTGTCGGCCGACAAAGCGATTTACAACTATGTCAAAGCCATAGGCAAAGGCTTGTCCAAGATCATGTCCAAGATGGGCGTGTCCACCTACATGTCTTATTGCGGCGCGCAATTGTTTGAGGCCATCGGTGTCAACAGCGAGACCATAGACAAGTATTTCACCGGCACACCGAGTCGCGTGCAAGGCATAGGAATTTTTGAAATCGCCGAAGAAGCCATCCGCATGCACCACAGTGCGTTCAGCAACGACCCGGTGCTGGCCACCATGCTTGACACCGGCGGCGAATACGCCTGGCGCACCCGCGGCGAAGACCACATGTGGACACCGGACGCGATTGCCAAATTGCAGCACAGCACCCGGGGCAACAACTGGACCACCTACAAAGAGTACGCGCAAATCATCAACGACCAAAGCCGTCGCCACATGACCTTGCGTGGTTTGTTCGAATTCAAAATCGATCCCGCCAAAGCCATACCTTTGGACCAGGTGGAACCCGCCGCAGAAATCGTCAAACGCTTCGCCACAGGCGCCATGTCGCTGGGCTCTATCAGCACCGAAGCGCACGCCACGCTGGCTGTCGCCATGAACCGCATCGGTGGCAAAAGCAACACCGGCGAAGGCGGTGAAGACCCGGCGCGTTACCGCAACGAACTCAAAGGCATCCCCATCAAAAAAGGCGAGTCTTTGAAAAGCGTGATCGGTGACAAACAAGTCGAAGTCGACATGCCTTTGATGGCGGGCGACTCGCTTCGCTCCAAAATCAAGCAAGTCGCTTCCGGCCGCTTTGGTGTGACAGCGGAGTACCTGAGCAGCGCAGACCAGATTCAAATCAAGATGGCGCAAGGCGCCAAGCCGGGCGAGGGCGGTCAACTGCCCGGCGGCAAAGTGTCCGAGTACATCGGTTTTCTGCGTTACTCGGTGCCGGGCGTGGGCTTGATTTCCCCGCCGCCGCACCACGACATTTACTCCATCGAAGATTTGGCTCAACTGATCCACGACTTGAAAAACGTGGCGCCGCATGCCGACGTCAGCGTCAAGTTGGTGTCTGAAGTCGGTGTCGGAACGATCGCCGCAGGCGTGGCCAAGTGCAAAGCCGATCACGTGGTGATCGCCGGTCATGACGGTGGCACCGGCGCTTCTCCTTGGTCGTCCATCAAACACGCGGGCAGCCCTTGGGAAATCGGTCTGGCCGAAACCCAGCAAACCTTGGTGTTGAACGGTTTGCGCGGACGCATACGCGTGCAAACCGACGGCCAAATGAAGACCGGCCGCGATGTCGCCATCGGCGCTTTGCTGGGCGCAGATGAATTTGGATTTGCGACAGCGCCATTGGTGGTCGAGGGCTGCATCATGATGCGCAAATGCCACCTCAACACCTGTCCGGTGGGCGTGGCCACGCAAGACCCGGTACTGCGTCAAAAATTCTCCGGCAAGCCCGAGCATGTGGTGAATTACTTCTTCTTTATTGCTGAGGAAGTGCGCCACATCATGGCGCAATTGGGTATCGCTAAATTCGATGACATGATTGGCCGCGCCGATTTGCTCGACATGAAAAAAGGCATTGAGCATTGGAAAGCCAAAGGCCTGGACTTCAGCCGTTTGCTGGCCATGCCGCAGATGCCGCAAGGCACGCCGCTGTTCCATGTGTCCACACAAGACCACGGCTTGGACAAAGCCTTGGACAAAGTGCTGATAGAGAAAAGCCGCGCCGCCATCGACAAAGGCGAAAAAGTGCAGTTCATGGAAGTTGCCCGCAACGTCAACCGCTCGGTCGGTGCCATGTTGTCCGGTGCGCTCACCAAGGTGCGCCCCGAAGGTTTGCCTGACGACACACTGCGCATTCAACTCGAGGGCACAGGCGGTCAATCTTTCGGTGCATTCTTAGCCAAAGGCATCACCTTGTATTTGATCGGTGACGCCAACGACTACACCGGCAAAGGTTTGTCCGGCGGCCGTGTGGTGGTGCGCCCGAGCATCGATTTCCGTGGCGAAGCCATCAGCAACACCATTGTTGGCAACACCGTGTTGTATGGCGCGACCAGCGGCGAAGCGTTTTTCAGCGGCGTGGCCGGTGAGCGTTTCGCGGTGCGTTTGTCCGGTGCCACTGCTGTGGTGGAAGGCACCGGCGACCACGGTTGCGAATACATGACCGGCGGCACAGTGGCCGTGTTGGGCAACACCGGCCGCAATTTCGCTGCAGGCATGAGCGGCGGTATTGCTTATGTGTACGACGAAGACGGTTTGTTTGCCGAGCGTTGCAATACCGCCATGGTCAGCATGGACAAAGTATTGAGCGACAAAGAACAAACAGACAACACGCCCAAAGCTTTGTGGCACCGCGGCCAGACCGATGAAGCGCAGTTGAAGAAACTGCTGGAAGACCACCACCGTTGGACGGGCTCTAAACGCGCCCGTGCGTTGCTGGACAACTGGAACGAAGCCCGCGCCAAGTTTGTCAAAGTGTTCCCCAACGAATACAAACGCGCGCTCGGCGACATGGCTGCAGCTGCGGCCAAACCGGCCGTTGCCAAAACCAAAAAAGCGGTTGTCAAGTCTTGATAAATGACACTGCTGTTTTCTTCACATGCATTAAAGCGCATGTTTCAACGTGGTATCAGTACGGATGCAGTTCGTACAGTGTTGGACAATGCGCAGGTTATTGCTGAGTACGCAGATGACAAACCTTATGCAAGTGCCTTGTATTTCGCTTTGGTCCAGCAAAAGCCGCTGCACGTTTTGGTCGCAAAAACAAGTGAGGGCGACACGAACATCATCACGGTTTACCAGCCTGATCCTGCGTTGTGGACACCGGATTTTTTAAGGAGAAAACCATGAAGTGTGTGATTTGCAAACACGGCGAAACCGAGTTATCAACCACCACATTGACGCTGGAACGCAGTGGAACAGTGGTGGCTTTCAAAGAAGTGCCTGCACAAGTCTGCACCAATTGCGGAGAGGCTTATGTAGCGGATGAGATCAGTATGAAATTGCTTGCCATGGCAGAGCAATCTGTACGTGATGGGATTGAAATTGGTGTTCGCAAATACGCACCCGTTTAAATAGAGACTAAGAACAGGATCAGGTCATGGGAAAAATCACTGGCTTCATGGAATTTGAGCGCGTCGAAGAGGGCTACAAGCCCGTGCCGGAGCGGCTCAAACATTACAAAGAATTCGTCATCGGCTTAAGCCCCGAGCAAGCGAAAACCCAAAGCGCACGTTGCATGGACTGCGGCACACCGTTTTGCAACAGCGGTTGCCCGGTCAACAACATCATTCCCGACTTCAACGATTTGGTATTCAACAACGACTGGCAAAACGCCTTGACGGTTTTGCACAGCACCAACAACTTCCCCGAGTTCACCGGCCGTATTTGCCCCGCACCTTGCGAAGCCGCCTGCACTTTGAACGTGAACGATGACGCGGTCGGTATCAAGTCGATCGAGCACGCCATCATCGACCGCGGATGGGCAGAAGGCTGGGTCAAACCTTTGCCGCCATCCAAGAAGACCGGCAAAAAAGTCGCGGTCGTCGGCTCCGGTCCGGCGGGCATGGCGGCTGCACAGCAACTCGCGCGCGCCGGTCACGCCGTCACCGTGTTTGAAAAGAACGACCGTGTCGGCGGTTTGCTGCGCTATGGCATTCCTGACTTCAAAATGGAAAAAACCCACATCGACCGCCGTGTCGAGCAAATGCACGCCGAAGGCGTGGTGTTCAAAACCGGTGTTCGGGTCGGTGCCTGGCCC
>CANGCZ010000067.1 GCA_947452325.1 Comamonadaceae bacterium
GCGGGCAAGACCACGCTGTTCAATCTCCTTACCGGTTTTATTCCCGCCGACTCAGGCGAGGTGTTGCTGCACGGCAAACCCATTCGCCAGTTGAAAGCCAACACCATCGTCGGTTTGGGCATGGCGCGCACCTTTCAGCTGTGCCGTCCGTTTGTCGGTTTGACCGTGCTGGAAAACGTGCTGGTCGGCAGCCTGGGTCCGCGCGTGCATACACACGACCTGGGCGAACGCGCCATGCATTTATTGGCGCAAGTCGGTCTGGCAGACAAAGCGCAACAAGCTTCTGAACTGCTTTCTTACGGCGATTTACGTCGTTTGGAAATTGCACGTGCGCTCGCTACCGAGCCCGAGTTGTTGCTGCTGGACGAACCGTTTGCCGGACTGGGTTCATCTGAAATCGAAGCGCTGTCGGTGCTGATACGCCAACTGCACAGCGAACAACATCTCACCATTTTGCTGATTGAGCACAAGCTGCGCGAATTCATGCAACTGGTGTCACGCGTAGTGGCCATAGACTTTGGTGAAATCATCGCCGAGGGATCGCCCGCCGACATTGTGAAAGACCCGCGCGTCATCGAAGCTTATATAGGCAAACAAAACCCGTTGAACTTGGACAACCATGCTTGAACTGGACCAACTCAGTGCCTCTTACGGCAAAGCCATGGCTTTGGAGAGCATCAGCTTGCGTGTGATGCCGGGCGAACTCGTGGCCGTGCTCGGACCCAACGGCGCGGGCAAATCCACGCTGCTCAAAGCCATCTCACGCGCCATTGATGCGCAAGGCGGCCTGACATTTGAAGGCCACTCTTTGCACAACGTGGCCACTGAAAAAGTCGTGGGTTTAGGGATTTGCCATTGTCCCGAAGGACGCCGGTTGTTCCCCGAACTCAGCGTATTGAAAAACTTGCAACTCGGCGCCTACTTGCGTACTGACAAAGCCGCGGTCGCCGCCGACCTGAACAAGGTCTACCAACTGTTCCCTATTTTGCAAGAACGCGGCAACCAAATGGTCAGCACCTTGTCCGGCGGTCAACAGCAAATGGTGGCTATCGGCCGCGCTCTCATGGGCGCACCCAAACTGCTGTTGCTGGACGAACCCTCGGTCGGTATTGCACACCGCTTGAAGATGGAAATTTTCAGCGCCATCCGCCATATCCGCGACAGCGGCGTCGCCATTCTGATGGCCGAGCAGGACGCGCAATCCGCGCTGCAAATCGCCGACCGCGCCTACATTCTGGAGCACGGCCATGTCGCGCATGAAGGACTGGCAGCGGATTTGGCCAAAGATGACCACGTCAGGCAAATTTATCTGGGTTTGGCTTAAAACCGCGCCACAGCGTTTGACAGCACGTATTCGGCTGCTATCCAAATGAATTTGGGTCATAAAAAAAGTCTTTGGTCTTCTTAAGCATTCAACTCTGGTGTGGGGAAAAACTGGCTATGCCCAACGTCATCCACGCCACCCCGGTCTGTTTCTCAACCACGATCTGGTCGTCCTCCAAGCGGTAAGTCAGTTGGCAGTTAAGTCTGGGCTTGTTCAATACGCCAGGGTTGAAGATCGCCACATTTTCCCCGGCCGGTCTGCGCACGGATTTTGTCAGCAGACCGGGATGACCTTCACGGTGAATCCTTGTCCCTACAGACTGGCAAAACGCATAGTCTGACGGATGCAAGAGATCCGGATGCTTATCGGCTGCTGTTTGCAAATCTAGCAAAGCGGCATGGCATTCCACCGAGTAGACCTTGCGCTCTGCGATGACAGTCAACCGTTCGAATCCGGCATCGCTCAGTAAGCCTCGGTACCAATGGTGTACCGACTCATAGACCGTCGTCTCCACCGAGTCTGATCCATACCAAACACCATAGGTTCCATCAGAAAACCGACTGGCCTGCCAATGCCTGAACGGCCAGATGATGGCGTTAAACCATTCGGCATCTTCAAAGGGACGATCGATGATGGGTGTGTGCGAGCGGTATAGCGGCGGCTTGACTTCATCCTCCACCTTCTGCGCGAGCAACCATTCTCTAGGGTCATCGGTGAGGTCATCAAACACATCCTGCGATTGCAACGGGGACACAATGTTTCGAACCACGTCCTCTTGGATGTCGGTCAGCGCGAGTTGGGCAAAGAGTGTGTTCATTCCTGCTCAGCTCATACGTCTCGTGCCCGGTCCAAATAACCGCGCACCATCAGCAGGCCCGCAAACCCCCACTCCTTCACAACATCGACGGGGGTCAAATTGTCGAATGCCTTGTTGCGGGTAGTCATCCAGCGGTAGACCAAGTCCCTGTTCTGCGGAAAGATCAGGCGTAGGTTCTTATGGATACCCAATAAGTGGCCAACGCGCTCGTATTGATCGCGACCAGTGCCAATCGGTTTACCGCTGCGGTAGTTTGACAACGCAGCTCTGTTGCTGGTGGCTATGCCCAACAATGCCGCCTGATCCTCGGTACTCAACTTCCAGTGGTCCAGCAATGCCATGACCATTTTGGCCAGAGCGCCGCGGTCTTGAGACGCTGCCACTTCAGGTTCTGCTATGGCTTTCATGGGTCGTTCCTTTACTCAACTGGATAGCGGACTCAGTCTAGCAGATTGTTTCAAACAAAACAAATATTGTTTTTATAATACAGAGAACCCGGTCTACTGCGTTAAAGCCGAAGTTCATGTGGTTGACGCAGGCACGTACAGGATTTGCTGGGCCTGATTGCGCCATCAATTTCTATCAGCGACGGCTTCAGCGATAACATGCACCATGACAATCAACGCACTTGAAACACATATTGACCACCTGGTGGTCGCGGCCCGTAGCCTCGACGAAGGAGTCGCCTGGTGCGAAGCCACTTTAGGCATCACCCCGAACGCAGGCGGGGAACATGAAAAATACGGCACGCACAATCGTTTGTTCAAAATTGCCACGCCGCGTTATCCCATGGCGTATTTTGAAATCATCGCCATCAACCCTGCCGCATCTGCACAAAAACGCAGTGCTAACAAACGGTGGTTTGACTTGGACGATCCTGCTTTACATGCATCTATAGCGAAACAGCCTGCATTGATACATTTTGTGGTGAACACCACCGATATCCAACTCGCCAGACACACATGGAAAGCGCAAGGCTTGGACACCGGCCCTGTGGTGCACGCGCACCGCCGCACCGGCAAAGGCAAGCTGAACTGGCAAATCACGGTGCGGGACGACGGCAAACTTCTGTTCGATGGCACGCTACCAACCTTGATTCAATGGGGCAAACCGGATGCGGCCGAACCCATGCGCCTGCACCCGCGAAACAGCTTGCCCCGCTCGGGTGTGAGCCTGCAAATCATCACGGTCTCGCACCCTTCTTCAGAGAAATTGACAAATGCCTACGAGGCGGTCCACTTGAAAAATGTAGACATCGCAAATGGCGAAGCAAATATTTCCGCCCATTTGCAAACACCTAAAGGGCTGGTGGTGTTGCAGAGTCGCGGGTTTATGAACGGCAACAGCTAGGCAGTGCGGATTCCTCAAGAATTCAGGCTGGATGCCAGCAGGGTTGAGATTCATCGAAACGCAGATGGCGATTTGGTATTGCACCCGGTCGCCACAGACCGGGGCGCAGCACTGCTAAAAGCCTTGCAAGGGTTTGATCAGGATTTGGTTGACCTGCTGGCCGCCGATAAAAAAGATTCACTCCTAATGCAAGACAGGGAATCTCTGTGAGGTACATGCTTGACACCAATATTTTGATCTACCTCATCAAGAACAAACCGCCAGGGATTGCAGACCGCATCAATGCACTCGATACCAACGACGAGCTATGCATGTCATTTGTTACCTACGCAGAATTGCTAAAAGCGGCTGAACGCAGTACCCGCAAATCCGAAGTACTCAAACGACTGACAGATCTCACACGTTCAGTGCCAGTGCGATATCAGATCAGCGAACTCTTGTCTGAAAACTATGCCACCCATTACACACGCTTGCGCAATGCAGGCACACCGATTGGTGCCAACGATTTATGGATAGCCTGCCATGCATTGGCATATGACTGCACATTGGTGACTAACAACTTGAAAGAGTTTCGAAGAGTCAAAGGGCTGAAGCTGGAGAATTGGGTTAATTGAAGCTGCAATCAAATCAACTGTAAAAGTGAATAGAAATTCTTTTCAGCGATCAATTAAGTTCAATCACACTCCGTTCACAAAGAAATTTATATCATTGCAACGCTAAGTTGCGAAGTTTTCATATCTTCAATAGATTCATCAGCTTACGAATTGTTCAGGGCGGACTATTTAAAGATTGCATCTAGCCATGCCAATTTTTCAGCTCCGTTCCCAGCGCGGTTGAATCTATCCGCAAGGACACGAGTCATGTGGTGGTCTAACTTTGACAGACTACCCTTGCCAAGGCGACCAATTGCCGTAAGAAGAGTCAAGCGGCAAAGTTCCAGGCCAAGTTTGTCCTGCGACATATCTTTGTTATGCAACCGCATACTCAAAGCATCTCATAAAACTTCATCTCCGTTTTGCTTACCCATGATAGTTTGTGCAAGCGCAAGCCTTTTATCAAAAAATATCTAAATATCAAACCCCACACCTATCAACCCCTCCAACTCCCCCTTGCTCAACCCGTCCACCAGATCAATCAGCACCAATCCGTGCGGGGTGCATTCCAGCGTTGCCATGTCGGTGTAAATGCGTTTGACACACGCAATGCCGGTCAAGGGATAAGTGCATTGCTGCACCACTTTGCTTTGGCCTTGTTTGGTCAGCAAGTCCATCATCACCCAGGTTTGTTTGGCGCCTATGGCCAAGTCCATGGCACCGCCGACAGCGGGAATAGCGCCGGGTTCGCCGGTACTCCAGTTTGCCAGGTCACCAGTGACAGACACCTGAAAGCCGCCGAGCACGCAAATGTCTAAGTGACCGGCACGCATCATGGCGAAACTGTCCGCGTGGTGAAAGTACGCACCGCCGGGCAGCAAGGTCACGGCTTGTTTACCGGCGTTGATCAAGTCGTAGTCTTCTTCGCCCTTGGCAGGTGCAGGCCCCATACCGAGAATGCCGTTTTCGCTGTGCAACACAATTTCTATGCCCGGTGGCAAATGGTTGGCCACCAGCGTCGGCATGCCTATACCCAGGTTCACGTACGCGCCGTCGAACATGTCTTGCGCCACGCGTTTGGCCAACTCTTCTTTGCTGCGTTTGTGTATCGCCATGATGTTTGTCCTGTTTGACTCAAGCCACGGCTTTGAAGCCGCCGCCTTGTGTGGCACGTCGTTCAATTTGCACAATGGCACTGACAAAAATACCGGGGGTGACGATGTGTTCCGGGTCGAGTTGTCCCAGACTCACCACTTCATGCACCGAGGCCACGCTGCGCTTGGCGGCCATGGCCATGATGGGTCCGAAATTGCGTGCGGCTTTTCTGAACATCAAGTTACCCCAGCGGTCGCCGCGCTCTGCCTTCACCAAGGCCAAGTCCGCGTGTATGGGGTACTCCAACACATAGTCTTTGCCGTTGATGTGGCGAGTTTCTTTGGGTGTGCCATCTGCGTTTTTCGCCAGTTCGGTGCCGTAGCCAGTGGGCGTGAAAAAAGCACCTATGCCCGCACCGGCTGCGCGTATGCGCTCAGCCAAATTGCCTTGCGGCACAAGTTCAAGCTCCAACTCGCCACTGCGGTAAAGCGCATCAAACACATGGCTGTCGGTCTGGCGAGGAAAGCTGCAAATGATTTTTTTCACACGCCGTGCTTTTAATAAGGCAGCGATACCAAACTCAGCATTACCTGCGTTGTTATTGATCAAGGTCAGGTCTTTCGCACCTTGGGCGATCAATCCGTCAATCAATTCATCTGGTATGCCTGCGGTGCCAAAGCCGCCGACCATGACGGTGGCGCCGTCAGCCACATGGCCGATGGCGGCTGCCACGCTGTCTGCAATCTTGTTGATCATTTGCGTTCCTTCAACCGGAAATTTCAAAATCCACTTGGGCACGTTCGGTGCGAATCTCGCGCATTAAATGTTTGATGTCCTCATGCGCCGGGTGTTCGTTGTACGCTTTCAAATCTGCCCAAGACGCAAATCGCATGCTGATGGCAAAGTCAAATGCGCCGTCCACGTCCACCACATTGGCATCTGCAAACACCTCTAACAAACCGGGCAGGTGTGGCTGCATGCCCAGAAATGCTATTTTCAACTTGGCTGCATGCGCGGCATTTTCTGCGGGTGTGTCGCCTTTGAGCTTCCACATCACCAAATGCAATACCTGGCTCATGCAACACCTTCTGCAGCCAGCACAAAGTCATAGGTCAATGTGTAAAACGGTATTGTCATTTGCTGTCCGTCAGGCGCTTCACCCGCTTCATGGCGTATGTATTTTCCCAGCAGCGACGAGCGTACGCCGAACACCACATCGCTTTGCAAATAATCATCGTCATCACGAAACACATGGGTGATCAAGCTTTGGCAACCGGGTGCATCGATTTTGAAATGCACATGGGCGGGTCGCCACGGGTGTCTGCCAGTGGCCAGCAGCATTTGTCCCACCGGTCCATCCACTGGCACCGGGTATGACACGGGCAACACGGTTTGAAACGCCACCCGTCCTTGCGCATCGGTATGCAAAATGCCGCGTGCTTGGTTGGCTTGCAGTTCAGGCCGTTGCACGTCATACAAACCGTCAGCATCAGCCTGCCATATATTGACGCGAGCACCCGCCACTGCTTTGCCTTCGGTATTCAAGACGCGAGCAGTGACAAACAAGGGTTCACCGCTGGCACCGTTGGCAATGTCCTGACCGGTTTGGTACTCAGGCGGCTGGTCGATATGGAACGGTCCGAACACGGTTGCCTCAGTGGCACCTGCGGGTTTGGCGTTTTGCATGGCCACGGTCAACATGGACAAGCCCAAAGTGTCCGATAACAAAATGAACTCTTGTCTCTTGTCATCGCACTTGTGACCGATGGCGGTCAAAAACTGTATGCCGGTCATCCATTCTTCTTCGCTCAATTGCACTTCGCGGGCGAAATCATGCAGATGCCGGATGAGTGAAGACATGATGGTCTTGAGTCGCGGGTTGTCGCAGTTGTCCAATCTGTCAAGAACTGCTTGCGTGATGGAATGCTCGTTGATATTGACCATGTTGTTCCTTGAATGAATCAGATCGCTGAATACAGCGCAAACCACAGTATCAGTTCAAGCGCCTTTGGGTGGGAAAAAGCGCCCAGCCCCAACGCTGCTGCGCGTAGCCCCACAAGCCTTGTTTGAAATACATGGTGACGATGATGGCCAACAAACCCAAGCCCATCAAATACCAACTGCCGTAGTCACTGAAGAATTTGTTGAGCACCCAAAAAATCAATGCGCCGACGATGGGACCTTCTATGCGGCCCATGCCGCCAATCACCACCATGAAAATCGCAAATGCGGTCCAGTTCACGCTAAAAGCAGCGTCTGGTGTGATGCGTAAATTGCTAAGGTAGTACATGGCCCCAGCCAAACCTGCACCCAAGCCCGCCACCACATACACCGCCAGCTTGGTGCGTTGAACCGCAATGCCTTGTGATTCAGCGGCGACTTCGTTATCGCGGATCGCCATCAAGGCCAGGCCGCGTTTGCTGCGCAAAAACAAATAAACCAGCACCACGGCTGCCACCATGCCGGCCAGTGCCATCCAAAAAGTGGTTTGTTCACGAACAGTTTTGCTGATGCCACTGAACGCCGTGAGGCTGGTGCCCGAACCGCCACCGACCACAGACATATTGGCAAAGCTTAACCGAAAGACTTCGGCAATCACCCAGGTGCCAATGGCGAAATAACCGCCTTGCAATCGGAAGGCCA
>CANGCZ010000068.1 GCA_947452325.1 Comamonadaceae bacterium
CGGCGGTTTTTTCACGCCAACAGAGGCGGGAGGCGTGGGCGCGACAGGCGCATTTTTGCTCGGCGTATTGCGCGGCAAATTAGACCGTGCGGGCATATTGGAAGCTTTGCTGTCGGCCACGCGCACGGCAGCGGCGGTGTTCACCGTGTTGATCGGCGCGCTGATCTTCGGCTACTTTCTCACCATCACACAAACCCCGCAAAAACTTACCGGTTTTTTGACGCAACTCGGCTTGGGCTCGTATGGCGTACTGGCTTTGATCATGCTGATGTACTTGGTGCTGGGTTGTTTGATGGACGCCATGGCCATGATTATTTTGACCGTGCCCATCATCTTTCCGGTGATCGTGCAACTCGGCTTTGACCCGATCTGGTTTGGCATCATCATTGTGATGACAGTCGAACTGGGTTTGATTCACCCGCCGGTGGGAATGAATGTGTTTGTCATCAAAAGCGTGGTGCATGACGTGAGCTTCATGACCATCTTCAAGGGCGTGATACCTTTTGTGCTGACTGATATTTTGCGTTTGATCATCTTGATCGCGTTCCCCATGATTGCGCTTTGGTTGCCGGGGCGCATGGCCTAATTTTTTTGACTTTCTTGCGGTTCTGTTAAGTCACGATAAGTCCTATTAAAGTCACGCTTTGGCCGAACCATCCGGAAAGGTCTGCATTCCTGCGGTTCAGTTAAGGCACGCTATGTCCTATTAAGTCACGCTTTGGCCGAACCATCCGGTGCGATTTTTTTCTGCGCTTTCGCTCGAAAAAAACGCCCCCTCCGATTCGGCCTCTGTGATGAACTTGGTCGAAGCCTGGTATCTTTAACCGCAGAAATGCAGTCGGAGAAAAACTGCGAGCTGACAACGACATGGCGGGCGGGCCGACGCGAACATTGGCGCGCAGCGGCAGTGAGCGGCGACCGTCCCGGCGTGGCGTGAACACTTCACTTAAAAACTAAACGCAAAAATGCAGTCGAAGAAAACAACTGGCGGACAAACCACACAGGGTTGCCAAAAGGTCAAAGAAGCAGAATTAATGAGCGCAAACCTTTTGCAATAACAAATCGTCCACACTGTCCGGCGCAATGCGGGTGAAACGCAAAGGCGTTTCGTAATGGTTCATCACCTCACCTTGTGCATTCAAACCCGCATACCGCGTCACCTCAGAGTTGGCCAGTTTGCCCGCCTGGCAGTCCAGTGTGGTTCTGGTTTTTTCAGACAAGATTTCCTTGCCTTCCAGGTTGGTCAGCGGTTTGACAAAGTTCGACAATCGCCACAGGCTGATTTGCTCACCCTGTCGTTGTAACTCGCCGCCATAAAAATACTCGGCTTCCGCGCCAGCCGATATCAGCTGCCATTGCGCCCGGGCCGGCAGGCTGCACAAAAGCAAAGCACCGCACAACAGCACAGCCAAGACCGCAGGCTTGGACGCTGATCGGCTACCCGGGCCTGTCTGCGGTTGCAGCGAAAGCAGCCATTTCAATTGGGTCATGAATGGGTGACGCATGCTCAATTGAGCTTGCGCGGTTCGCCAAAATCGCCTACCTGCGGAAACAAGAACGTGGTGCTGCTCGGTCCTATGCCCATGATTTGCACAGTCGCGCCTTCCTTGCCGCCGCCGTCGTAATGGATGGCACCGGCCGGGTGTTGCATGTAGCTGCCGGTCTTGAGCGGCTGTGTGGCTTTGGGATCCCAGCTGTCGTCTGTGCCGGCCAGCCAAGTGCCTTGCATCACTGTCACGTAACGGTCTTCTCGGTGGTAGTGCGGCGCACTCATCACGCCGGGCGGAAACACCACACGAATCACATAAGGGCCGGGTTTGGAAGGGTCACCCGAAATGACCGCAAATTTCACACCTTTGCCGGCATCTTTCCATTGGATCTGCTCAGGCTCGACCACGGTAAACGGTTTGTCCAGGCTTTGTGCCGAGACCACACCACTCAAGCCAAGCGCCAATACGCAGACACTGAATTTGAAAAAACCCATACTGACTCTCCTTTGATTGATGTGTTGTCTGACATCTTAGCGGGACGCATACCGCTTGCTCCCATTTCGTTGAACAAATGCAAGCTCCAATGTATTCACGGTTCACTTTCACAAGCCAATGATGCCGCCATCGATTTTGCGTATGGCCACTGTGGCCGAACGCGGGCGGTTATCGTCCACATGGTCAGGCCAGCTGGAGTATTGGTTAGGGTATTTCGGATCCCCTTTGTCTGTGGGTGACTCGCCCGGGTGCTGGATATTGATGAACAAGGTGGTGCCATCCGGTGTGAACGACAAACCGGTGATTTCACACATGTTCGGCCCGGTCAGAAATCGTTTGACTTCTGCGGTTTGCGGGTCACATACCAGCATTTGGTTATTGCCTATGCGCTTGAACTCACCCTGGTTGAGCTGACTGGAATGCACATCGGTTTCTATCCACAGCAAACCGCCGGGACCCATGGACAAACCGTCCGGGCAGCCGAAAATATCACCTTGTATATTGCCTTTGGCTTCGGCGCGTTCATTGCCCGGGTCGCCGGCCAAGAGCAAATGGTTCCACACAAACCTGTCCCCGGCGAATGCGTTGTCATCTTTCCAGCGGATGATTTGCCCCATGGTGTTGTTCGCACGCGGGTTGGCTGCGTCCACACCCGGGTATTTGTTTTGACCACGGTTGCTGTTATTGGTCAATGTGCAATACACCCAGCCTGAGTCCCGGTCTATGGTCAACCATTCGGGTCGGTCCATCTTGGTAGCGCCCAGTGCATCACTGGCTTGTCGCGCTTTGATCAACACTTCGCCCTGGTCTGCATACCCATTTTGCGCGGTCAGCGGACCTTGTCCGTGCACCACCGGCAACCAACGACCTGTGCCGTCTGCATCAAAACGCGCCACATACAAGATGCCATGGTCTAGCAGTTCACGATTGGCAGCGGCGCCGCCTGCTGCTATTTTGTCGCGACTGATGAATTTATAAATGTATTCAAAGCGCGCGTCCTCACCTGAATACACCACCGCCCGCCCGTCACCGGTTTGCGTCACCCAAGCGCCTTCGTGGGCACCGCGCCCGATGGCGGTTCGCTTGACCGGTGTGCTGTTCGGGTCCATGGGATCGACTTCGACAATCCAGCCGAAGCGGTTAGGCTCATTCGGATGTTTAGCGGCGTCGAACCGCTCGTCATGCATCTCCCATTGGTAATAGCTTTTGGCACGCAATCCCCAGCGCTGATGGTGCTCGGTCATTTTCTCACCGGCAGAAAAATAGTAAGACCAGTTTTCCTCGCCGGACAAATAGGTTCCCCAAGGCGTCATGCTGCTGGCGCAATTACCCAGGGTTCCAAGCACACGCGTGCCTTGCGGGTCGGCAGCGGTTTGCATCAAACGGTGACCGGCGGCAGGTCCGGTGATAGCAAACTGCGTGGCTGCGGTGATGCGCCTCGCAAATGCAGAAGGACGCACCATCTGCCAGGCCTTGTCAACAAGCCGCGTCTCAAAGACTGAAAAACCGACGGCGTGCTGGGATTTCCTGACTTTTTCTGCCGACCAGTTCTCGGTGCCGTCTGGGTGCAACAGACCTTCGTCTGTGTATTCATGGTTGGTGATGATGACGCCGTGGGAGGAACTGTTATTCAAGGGAAAAAATACCAGGCCATCGTGGTGCATGCCCAACTGCAATGCCTGCTCGTCTGCTGTGTTAGACGCATCGGCCTTGTAGGCCGGCATGTGTCCCGCTACGCCCACAGCTTCACCCCAGGCAGCCATTACATTGAAGCTATAGCCCGGCGGCACTTGCACAAAATCTTCCACACTGGGCGGCAAAGCCTGAAAATTCAATCGCGATGCGGTACCCGGCTTGCCCTGCTTCTTGGCTCCCATGGCGAGCAAGGGATTAACTTGTCCGAGTAAGGCAAGCCAAACCGTTGTTTGCAAAACCTGTCTTCTTGCGGGATTTGACACCTCATGGATATTCGGGTTGTCGGACGGGTTGCTGTCTTCCATGTGGTCAAAATCTTTGGCCATATTTTTTGCTCCGTTTTTTGCTGCCAGTGTTGTTTTCTTTGTACCCGCTATTTTGGCTTGCCAGGAAGCTGCTTCGCTGTTTCTGACCGTATTTCCACGCCGACCGGTTGCTTAAGGCCACTGAAAAAACAAAACCCTTGCGATGACTCGCAAGGGTTGTCAGCTGACTACGGCTTGACCGCTGGATCAGAACCTATCAGTTGGTGCGGTTGACTATCATCACCACAGAGACCAGCAGCGTGATGAAACCACTGAACGCCACGATGCCGCCAAGGTATACCTTGGCCAATTTATTACGGGTTTGAACAGCAAGTGTTTCATTCATGGCGGGCCTTTCAATCAAATAGCGTTTTTCGATGATTCAGTCTAGCCATGTTTACATTTTTATGCAAGCCAATCGTCATGCAAGACTGACACTTAAGGGCCTTATTTGCTGGTGTAGACTGAAAGTTTGTTTTCAATTAGAATACGAAAAGATTAATTATTTCTTTTTCGTCAAAAATAACAAGTCATGTATATTTTGTCAATTTTGTATTTGATTTCGCCTGTTTGTCTTTTTTTGCGATTTCAATCTGTTGACGTCACTATACTGAAACACTGATTAGCCTCCCTCAAATACAAGATGAAAAAAAAGCTACTGATCATTGAGCCTCACAGTGACGACGCCATGTTTGCGGCAGGCGGCTATTTTCTGAAGCTCAAACAATCCAATGAATTTGAGTTCTATTTCGCGCTGATCAATGCCTCAGACATCACCATGAACCATGCCACGGTGACCCGTACTCAACGCATTGCCGAGTACCAGAATTACGTGGATTATTTCGATGGTACTTTTTTAAGACCAGAGGTTGATGAGTTCAAGTTACCCATAGACTTTGATTCAAAGCTCGACACTTTTCCTATTGCCAAGCTGATCAAGTTTGTTGAGGCAATGATCAATCAGGTCAAGCCTGATGTGTTGATGACCATGGCGCCATCCTTTCACCAGGACCATCGCATCTTGTACGAGGCAGTGATTGCGGCCACTCGTCCTACATTTCATTATTCCCCATCGGAAATATTACTGATGGAAAACCCAACATACATACATCAGCTTTATCCGAATATGTATTCAATCAATAATTATGTTCGCTTAGACGAAGCTCTGGTAGACCAAAAAATTGAATTGATCAAACAATTTTTTCCGTCTCAGATCAATGAAAACCGCAGAGGTTTTCTGTCATTGAGCTCCATCAAAAAGTGGGCTCAATTCAGAGGCTTTGAAGCCAAATCAGAGTTTGCTGAAGCTTTCGCAATTTACAATCGGATTGTTTTTTAAACGGTTTATCAGATCTAACGACCCAGGCCTTCTGTTGCCCTGTTATAAGCTTCCCACCAAATATCTGACATATCAGTCTCTTTAAAATCATCTAAACAGGGTGTTCCAAGGGTGTAGTGAATCAATTTTGCATCATTACGCGGACTGTACTCAATGGCCAAATAATTCCATGTGATATTTAATTCGCCTATTTCATCGTCTTTTAACCATTGAAAACGATGTAAAAAAGCGCCATCATGATTTTGAATGAATTCGGGAGTCAGTATCTTATTTGAAGGGTGTTGACAATTGAATATCACTAAACTAGACCAATTCTTTCGCGGATAATTGTTATTTTTATTACCGAAATATTTAATAGCTGTTTTGGTTTGATAATCGTGCTTTACCACTTGAACAGCTTTTGTTGAATCAAATTGAATTGCCAACTCTGATATGTCAGTGTTACACACCATATCGCCATCGGCATAGACAGCAAAGCCGTTAAAATCGCAAATATACGGGGTTAAAAATCTGCTATAAATAAATTCATTGCTGCCATCCTTATGATTTTCATTATAAAAATACAATGATTTGCTTGAAAGAGGTATAAATTGAACTGGAATAGAAGTTTTTTCAATAATACTTTGACAAAAAGTATGGTAAGCGATGGCTTCCTTTTGATCGAATCCGACCACAATGGTGATTTTATTTAATTTCATTTATCTTTTTTTCAATAATTAATTTTATTTTTTCGACAACATCATCCCACTGACCCATGGAATGTTGCTCATGAATATGAATACTCGGATACCACAAGCTTTTTCCATTTGATTGGTTTGACCAATACCATAGCAAACCTTTGCCGGTGGGGCACATTAAATAGGTTTCTTTTCCGATTGCGCCGGCAATATGCGCACTCGTGTTACTGATAGAAACCACAAAATCGCAGGCTTCTATCAAGGCAGCATGGCCATCAAGATCATCAAAATTATCAACGCTTGTGCATTCCAAAATGTCCACAGCATGCTTTTCATTAAACACTTGTAATTGCTGTTGAACATCTCCATATTGCAAGCTCACAAATGCGATATCTTTCAATCCTAACAAAGGTAATAAATCATCCAATTGCATGGATTTTTCAACACCGATTTTTTCTGTCTTACTGCTCCAATTTATTCCACACAAAAATTTGTTATGACCAATCAAGGAATTGCGAATTTTATTTGCTCTTGTTTTATCGGCTACAAGATAGTTATTTTTAAGACCATCAAAATCAGCACGGCAAGTCCTGAAGTATTTGCCTAAATCGGCAATGGGCAGATGCTCATCATATTCACTTTCGAGAGCGCTTTCAATAAATGTTCCTTGTGGAAGAGATCTTTTTAACAGTGGGGTTAATCTCTTATCTAACATTATCTGGCTTGATGGAGCCATCTTTAATAATTGATCAAACATGCCCGCATATAAAACTTGGTCACCAACGCCTTGCTCTGCCCAAACAAGTAGTTTTTTTTCGTATCTGGTATCTGATTTCAACTGTGTCAATTTCGGCTTGCCAGTGACCATCGCTGAATAACCCAGATGCTTGCATTTCCAACGCCATTCGTACAACAGCCAGCCGTTTTCAAAATCTTGCAACGACAATAGTAAAACTGATTTGTTCCAGTAAGCGTCTGCAAAGTCTGGCTTTAACTCTATCGCTTGTTCATAACATGCTAGCGCTTCATCAAACCGCTTGAGCTCCACTAAAGCTATGCCTCGGTTTGAGTAAGCCTCTGCATAGTCATGTTTGAACTCAATCGCGCTGTCATAGCTTTGTAATGCTTGATCAAACCGTTTGAGTTCTTTCAGCACAATGCCACGGTTGTTATGGGCAACAGCAAGGTCTGGCTTTATTTCAATCGCCTGGTCAAGACTGACCAATGCCTCTTCAAATCGCTTCATTTCATTAAGAACGATGCCGCGACTCATATGGGCTTCGGCATAATCAAATTTTAATCCGATAGCCTTGCCATAACTTGCTAATGCCAAGTGCCAGTTTTTGTTATTTTCAAATAATTGGCCTTGATTGAAATATATATTTTCATTGTCAGGGTATAAAGCAATTGCTTTAGAAATTATTTCATTTGCTTTTTCTAATTTGTCTAATTTAATCAGAACTGCGGATAAATTAGTTAAAGTACTTAATCTATCTGGCAATAAATCTAACGATAAACATAAAAATCGTTCGGCTTCTTCAAATAACTCTTTATTGATATTTTCTAAACCAAGCAAGAAAAAATGCTTGGCTTGCTCAAAGTTATTTGGCGATGGTGTTGAAAGAGGGCGTGACATCAAATAACCCGCGCATTTCGCTAAACTGAGTCAGTCAAACCGTGGCTTGGTGTTTGATGGCAGTTTTCTGCTACAAAACCGATGAATATGGTGGCCTGGAGTGGAATCGAACCACTGACACGCGGATTTTCAATCCGCTGCTCTACCAACTGAGCTACCGGGCCTGTTAAG
>CANGCZ010000069.1 GCA_947452325.1 Comamonadaceae bacterium
ACCACTTGCCCGGCTTGGCGCACCAGCCGGGCCAGCAGTTTGAATTCTGTCGGTGTCAGGTGGACGGCTTCGCCTGCTTTGCTGACCTCGTGTTTGGCCAAGTCAATGTGCAGGCTGTGGCATTGGTACACAGTTTGCGCGGCTTGCACAGTGGTGCCTCTGTGGCGCAAGCTCACGCGCATGCGGGCCAACAATTCGTTGATGCTGAAGGGCTTCACCAGGTAATCGTCCGCACCGGCATCCAGTAAATGCACTTTGTGGTCTTCGTCATGGCGCGCTGAAATGATCAGTACAGGAAGCTTGTATTTGCTTCTCACGCTGTGCAGCAAGTCCGCGCCGTCGCCGTCGGGCAACCCTAAATCCAAGATCAACAAGTCAAACGGTGTGAGCGATGGCATAGCGTGTTTCAACACCGCGTGTGCATCTGCCGCGCTACCGCTGACTTGTACTACATAGCCTTCCACGGTCAACGCATCGCGCAGTGTGCGGCGCAGTTCGCGGTCATCTTCCACCAACAACACGTGCAATGCCATGCGGGTCAATCCTCTGTGTGCAGCATGGGCTGTGTTTCAAGTGGAAACGCCACACACAGCGTGGCACCTTGGGGTTGTGTGTCTTCAATCCAGATGCGGGCATGGTGCACATTGGCTATGGCTTTGCAGACTGCCAGTCCCACACCCACACCGCGCCTGACTTGGCTGGTGTCACTGGCATCGGCTTGTGCGTCTTCTTCATGCATACGCTCAAACGCTTGAAACACTTTGTCTTTCCACGGGCCGGGTATGCCGCTGCCGTGATCGATGACACGCAATTGCAATTCCTTTTGGTGTTGCTCGGCTTGTATGTGTAGAGGTTGATCGTCAGCGCTGTACTTGATGGCGTTTTCAATCAGATTGTCCAGCAATTGCACCACCAACATGGCATCGCAAAAAAGCAGTGGCAAGCCCTCAGATACTTTCACTTCAATGGCACGTAGCGGGTAGCGCCGCCGTGTCGTTGCCAGCACCGAGCCCACGATTTCCTGCAATGACTCCCAGTCTTTATGAACCCGCCAAGGTGCGGCATCTAAGCGGGCAAGTTGCAAAGTATTGCTGGTCATGCGGTTAAGGTGCTGCGCCTCCAGCAACACTGTGTGGGCAAGCTGAGTGACTTGTTGAGGGTTGAGTTTGCTGCTTTGAGCGTGGATGACAGAGGCCGCACCCATGAGGTTGGCCAGCGGTGTGCGGTAATCATGCGAAATCGAGGTGAGTAAAGTGTTGCGTATGCGTTGGTTTTGCGCTTCCTCTTTGGCTGATTGAGCTTGTGTCAAGGTGTGGTCGCGTTCGATTTCCAAGCCCAGCAAATCGCACATTTGCTGCAAACGCGAGCGTTGCGGCAGAGTCAACGCTGGCATGTGCTGGCAGCGCAAGGCCACCGCACCCATGGCTTTGGTTCTGCCACGGATGGGCAAAAACAAAATTCGCTGATTTTCAAAACGGCCGGTACCCGGGCCCAATGGCTTGACTGCGCCCATACAACTGCGCAAACCTTCTTCAACATGCTTGTCTGTCAACCCCAAACAAATGGGTTTTCCATGCAAATCGGTTGATGCATATTCGGGTGACAGCATAAGGGTGACATCAGCTTGCGTGGCCTGCTGTAACGCGTTTTTCAATAATTCACCTTGTGCTGTCAGGTCGAGTGTGTCGCGGAATTGTTCGCTCAATTGGCGCAAGCTTTCCGAGTCTGCGGCATGTTCGCTTTCCAATTGGGCAGCAGACCGAAGTCTGGACATGGAATAACTGACCAAGGCACTCACACCGAGCATGGTCACCAGCAACAACAAGTCTTGGTTTAAATCGACATTGAAGGTGAACCGTGGCGGTACAAACAGCCAATTGAAAGTCATCACAGACGCGACACAACCCAGCAATGAGGCGGCAGGTGACAACCACATGCCAGCCATGGCACTGCCCAAGACCAGCAACAAGGCCAGATTACCCAGATTCAAGACTCCATCACAAAACCACAGCAGCAGCCAAGCAACGGTCCAACTGGCCAAACCCAGCCAGCGTTTGGCAGGTTCAGAGATCAGGTAGATGGGGTATCGGAGCAGCAAGCTTCAAAACACTCAATGCACGATGACAGGCACCTCAGTCGCAGGCGGTGTGTTGCGTGAGCGGTGGCAGCGCACCAAGCCATCGATCATCACCATGCCTATGCCGGGTATGTCGCCGAGTTGCACGCTTTCCAGCAAGGTGCGTCCGGCGGTGTGTTGCGCGCGGTCCATGAAGACAAAGTCGGCGGCGAGTCCGACTTCAATCAAACCGCAATTTAGCTTGCGTATTCGGGCGGTGTTTCCCGTGGCAAAACAAAACACCAGTTCAGCAGGAATATGGGCAAGGCTAGAGAGCAACGCGACCATGCGCAACATGCCCAAGGGTTGCACGCCTGAGCCTGCCGGTCCGTCTGTGCCCAGAATGACGCGGTGCGGGCACTTGAGTTCCAGCGCCGCTTTGGCCGCTGCAATCGCCACACGCTCGTTGCCGTTGTGCACGATCTCAATCGCGCGGCTTGATTTTTCACATAACTCGCACACATGCGCTTCACTCAATGAAGTGTGGCCGCCGTTGATATGCCCGATCACATCCGCATCGGCTTCGAGCACTACGTCTTTGTCTATCAATCCTGAGCCGGGAATGGACGGCCCGCCCGTGTGTATGGTGCTTTGTATGCCGTGCTTGCGCGCCCAGGCCACCATTTCTTTGGCCTCGTAGCCGGCTTTGACCGAACCTAGGCCGACTTCACCCAAGAGCGTCACGCCAGCCGAAGCGAGTTCTGCAAAATCATGTTCGGTCATGCCTTTTTCGATGATGGGCGCACCGGCAATCACCTTCACACCGCCGGGGCGGAAATTGCTGAACGCGCGTTGCGCGGTGATGGCCAGGGCTTTCAATCCCACGATGTCTTTGGGGCGTCCGGGTAAGTGCACTTCACCCGCAGACACCATGGTGGTGACGCCGCCGTTCATGGTCGAATCGATCCAACCGATCTGGTTTTGTCTGGGTGTCCAGTCGCCGAACACCGGGTGCACGTGGCTGTCTATCAGGCCGGGTGCCACGCAAGTCTGGCGCACATCGATGGTGGTTTTCGCACCCTCTGTATCCAAGTCTTTGAACTTGCCCACGCCAGTGATGATGCCGTCCATGACGACGATGGTGTCGGCTTGCAATAGGGGTTGGTCTATGTCACCCGAGAGCAGCAGGCCGATATTTTTGATGACGACTTTGCCGGATGCTTCTTCAATTGCTGCGGTGGCCATGCTGACTCCTTGGAACTAATGTTTAAACCGGGTGAGGCTAAGCCACAAGCATAATGCGTGTTGACCTTTGCCCCTTTGATCCACCCTATCCGAACGGTATGCACACACCCAGCGCCACCCACACCGATGGATTGCCAGCCACTGACAGCAGTTTGCCGCTGGGCTTGCAGCGTGTGGACCCCAAGCACGGGCCGGTGCGCGAGGGTAAGGTGGAATGCAACGCCTGTCCAGTGCTCTGCCAAATTTCAGAAGGCCGGGTCGGCGCTTGCGATCGCTACGCCAACCAAAAAGGTGTGTTGGTGCGACTCGATCCGGTGGTGATGTTGAGTCGGCAACACAAAGACCCTGTGTCACAGCCTTTGGTGCCACGCCAAGATGCTGACACCTTGCCGCAAAAAATGTCTGCGCTTGCATCTGAAGAGCGCGGCGTGTTCGTCACCGGTATAGGCGCGTCCACCACTTACCCGGATTACAAACCTGCGCCTTTCATCGTCGCGTCCAAGTCGCGCGGTGTGGACATGGTGACCGTGGTCACCGAAGGCATCTTCAGTTATTGCAGTTTGAAAGTAAAGATTGATACCGACCGTTATTTGGGCGACGAGCGTGCTGCGGTTTTGTTTCAAGGCGAAGAAGTTGGTCATGTCACCACCGCCGAATACGGTTCGCAAATGCTCAGCTTGGGGGGTGTGCATCACCTGACCGGCGGCAGCAAGCAACAAGGCCGCATGGCCTTGCAACTCATGCACACCTTGGGTAACCATCAAGCAGTGGAAGTGCACATTGAAAACGGCGCCAAACTGGTGCTGCAAGCAGGTCAAGCGCCTGTGGTCGATGGTGTGACCGAACAACGCATGCGTGTCGGTTGCGGGTCGGCCGCGATAGGCATGTTCGCGCGTCAATTCTTGAGCGTGTGCGATGAAGTGGTGGTGGTGGATGACCACATCACCGGCGTGTTGACCGAGCATCAGGCCGGGCGCTGTCTGCACATGCCACCCAGCGGCATCAAAATCAAAGGACGCAAGTCCACGCCCGGGCGCTATTTTCAAGTCGCGCAACCAGGCACAGGTTGGGGCGGCACCAGCATCACCGACCCCTTGTCCATCTTGGGCGATTGGAACCGCGAAGAGGCTTGGCCGGGTTTGCGTTTGCTGATGACTTCAACCACCGGTGAACACGCGGCTTGGTTTGTGTTGGATGAAGACTTGCAACCGCAGCCTGCTGACATGCCCGAAGCGGTGCGGCAAGTGGTGGATCGCATAGGCGAAAACTGCGAACCCTCCTTGGTGTCGGTTTTGTTTTTAGGCGGCGCGGGCGGCAGTCTTCGCTCGGGTGTCACCGACAACCCGATTCAACTCACGCGTGCGGTCAAGCAAGCCCTGGTCAATGTCAGCTGCGGCGGCGCGCCTGCCTATGTGTGGCCGGGTGGCGGCATCACCTTGATGGTGGATGTGATGCGCATGCCGGCCAACAGTTTTGGCACGGTGCCAACACCGGCTATCGTGGCACCTATTGAGTTCACCATGCGATTGAGCGATTACCAGGCGCTGGGCGGGCACATGGGCTTTGTTCGCACACTGGACGACAGCATGTTGAATGGGGCTTGGCACAACGACGGCGCACCGACCCACATGCGCTGGGAAACACCACCCTCTGACGTCACGCCGTGGCCGCTGGACGCGCCACCTATGTTGGGCTGATGCGCATGCATGCACAACGCCGCTTACTCTCCGATGGCCGTTGGCATTTTCAGCATGGTCCTATTGATATCGTTTTGCAGTTAGCGGGTGCACCGCAGGCTTGCGCTGATGCGATTGAAAAAACATGGCAACGCTTTGAACAGATATTGCCTGAACTCGTGAGCGAATTGCCCGGGCTGAGGCAACCCGTGTCGTCATTGCACGACCATGGGTTTAAACACCCGGTGGCGCAACGCATGCACCGAGCAGCTGCACAAGCCGCATTCGCCAGTGCGGATGGATTTATCACACCCATGGCTGCCGTGGCGGGTTCGGTGGCGCAAGAGTTATTGCCCTGTGTGTCGCAACCCGGCGTGGACAAAGCCTTTGTGAACAACGGTGGCGACATTGCATTGCATTTGCAGGCAGGTGAGAGTTGGCGCGTGGGCCTGGTGACGGACATGGCCAAAGCTTTGTCGAGCATGCAAAACCATGACTTGATTGTTGACGGTGCATTTGTCATCGAGGCCGATATGCCGGTGCGCGGTGTGGCCACCAGCGGTTGGCAAGGGCGCAGTTTTTCATTAGGCATTGCAGACAGCGTGACCGTGTTGGCGGCCACGGCGGCGCAGGCCGATGTGGCAGCCACTTTGATTGCGAATGCAGTGAATATCGACGATGCGCGCATTCAACGTCGCCCGGCAGACAGCTTGCGTGACGACACCGATCTGGGCGCTCGCCTGGTCACAGTCGATGTGCCACCGTTGCCAGAGACACAAATTCGGCGCGCCTTGCAACTCGGGCTAGACTGTGCGCGTGAGTTACAGGCGCGCGCTTGGGTACACGCCGCCTTTTTGTGTTGCCAAGGCCACGCCGTGGTCGCTGAATCTTTGGAATGCCGGGTTGAATGATGAATGACTTGATTGATGTGCGTCGCATATTCACGCATGTGGAGCAGATACACCACGAGTTCGGACCGTCCGCAGAGCAACCCCTGGTGCGCGGTGCCATCGCTGCGGTACTGCGTAATCCATATGCCGGTGCTTATCACGCAGACATACTGCCAATGATGGAAGCGCTCAATCCTTTGGGCGTGGATTTGGCCAAACAACTCTGCGATGCCATGGGCGTCAAGCCCGAGCAAATACAAGGCTACGGCAAAGGCGCCATCGTCGGTGCGGCAGGTGAACTTGAGCACGGAGCGCTGTGGCATGTGCCCGGCGGTTACGCCATGCGTGAACTGCTGGGTTGGAAAGGCGAGCGCGCTTCATATACCCAAGGCGGTGGTGGCGACAAACCCACAGGTCAACCCGGCAATGCCTTGGCGATTGTGGCTTCCACCAAAAAAGTGGGCCCCCCGGGTGCGAGTCTGGATGTGCCTCTGACACACATCAACGCCAGTTATGTGCGCAGCCATTTCGACGCGATAGAAATGCGCGTGCCCGGTGCGCCGCATGCGGATGAAATCATCGTCATACTGGCCATGAGCACCGGTGCACGTGTGCATGCGCGTGTCGGTGGTTTGAAAGCACAAGACATCAGTCAATGGAATGGGTTGCGCTGAAAGCGCAGGAGACAACATGAAAGCCAACATCCGAAAAATCATTGTGCAAGTCGATGAAATTCATTTCGACGGTGGTAAAGCGGTAAACCCGCCGACACGCCGCGCGCTGGCCATGGCCGTCATCGCCAATCCGTATGCGGGACGTTTCAGCGATTCATTGGACGAACTGATTGACATCGGTGAAGAACTCGGCGGCTTGCTGGGCGAGCGTTGCGTGAAAGCGTTGGGCATTTCCCCCGAGCAAGCGCAAAGCTATGGCAAAGCTGCCATCGTCGGCGAGGGTGGTGAACTTGAACACGCCGCAGCCATACTGCATCCCAAACTCGGTGCGCCTTTGCGCAAAGCGGTCAGCAAGGGCGCGGCTCTGGTGCCTTCAGCGAAAAAGCAGGGCACACTGGGAACTGCGGTGGATGTCCCTCTGGGCCACAAAGACGCGGCATTTGTACGCAGCCATTTCGATGCCATGGAAGCGCGGGTGGCCGATGCGCCGCGAGCGAATGAAATCGTGGTGGCCGTGGTGGTCACCGACAGCGGCAGACCGCATCCGCGCATCGGCGGATTGCAAGTTCATGAAATCGTTGGCCAGGACGGCCTGCGCTAAACCGGTATTGAGTCAGTATCCCTACGCACGGGTTGTGCGGTTTTTTTGGAGATGGACGATGAGAGCAGATCGCAGAAAACTTTTGACAGCCGTAGGCACTTTAGGTGCATTGGGAACAGTAGCGCCTTGGGCGTGGTCGGCAGCCAAAATCAAACCGGGTGAAGACTCTGTGTTGATCGTGGTTGACGTGCAAAATTGTTTTGTTGAAGGCGGTACCTTGCCTGTAGCCAAAGGCTCGGAAGTCGTGCCTGTGATCAACCGTATCTCCAAAGCGTTTGACAATATTGTGGTCACGCAAGACTGGCACACCCAAGGCCATGCGTCTTTCGCCTCTGCGTACAGCGGCAAGAAACCGTTTGAAACCACCAAGCTGACCTACGGTACCCAAGTGTTGTGGCCTGACCATTGTGTGCAAGGCACCAAAGATGCCGAGTTGCACAAAGACTTGTCATTGCCAACCGCACAGTTGATCATCCGCAAGGGCTACCACCCCAAGGTCGACAGCTATTCTGCGTTCATGGAAGCCGACAAAAAAACCGCCACCGGATTGTCCGGTTACTTGAAACAACGCGGCATCAAGAAAGTGTTTGTCACC
>CANGCZ010000070.1 GCA_947452325.1 Comamonadaceae bacterium
CGCACATCGGCAGCGGCCGGCAGCAACTGGTCCATGTCATGCACATACTCGTCAAACAAGGTGTTGACCAGCAACTCTTTGGCAGGGAAGTGGTAAAACAAATTGCCCGGGCTGATGCCCATGTCCGAGGCGATCAAGGTGGTGGCCACATTCGGTTCGCCATACCGGTTAAACAAATCCAGCGCGGTCGCAAGGATGCGCTCTGCGGTGCGGCGCGGGGGCTTTTTCACCGGCTCAGCCTTTGCCGCCGGATTTCAATGCTTTGACTTCGGCTTCCAATGCCGACACGCGGGCTTGCAAATCGGCCATGTCTTGGGCAGTCGGTAAACCCATGCTGCTCAAAGCTTTGGCCACACGTTCTTCAAAAATGCCTTCCAAACGGTCGAACTGACCGCTGGCGCGTTGACCCAGGTCGCTGGCCATGGCGCTGGCTTTGGCGGCGGCTTCAGCCATTTTGGCTTGGGCTTGCAGCGTGGTTTCCTGTAATTTGCTGCCGTCTTTGACCAAGGCCTCAAACACCTTGCTGCCCTCTTGCTGGGCTTGGGCAAAAGCGCCCAAACCGGCCTGCCAGATTTGCTGGGCAGAGTTTTTCATTTGTTCGCTCATGTGCTGCGGGTCGAATTCGGGGGGCTTGTTTGACATGGAAGGCTCCTGCTAACTGAATGACAGTGCAATTTAACCGCTTTACAATCTCTACTCATTATTAAATAGATCTGCTCAACGTTTATGCATTGGTATGCCATCCATTCCAAACCGCGCCAGGAAGAGCGTGCGCTGGAAAATCTCGAACGCCAAGGTTTTCAGGCCTGGCTGCCTATGCTTACTGTGGAGAAAGTCCGGCGCGGCAAGCTCGCCAAAGTGGTGGAACCCATGTTCAGCCGCTATTTGTTTATACGCTTGGACACCGAGCAGACCAATTGGTCGCCGATACGTTCAACGCTGGGCGTCAGCAAGCTGGTCAGCTTCGGTAATCGCCCCGCTGTCATTGATGATGAATTGATACTGGCTTTGCAACAACTGCCCGCGCGTGAGCCAGAGCGCTTGTTTCAACCCGGTCAGACCGTCAAGTTTGTTTCCGGTCCTTTGCGCGGCCTGGAGGGTATTTATGAGCAAGCCGATGGCGAATTGCGCGCCATGGTGCTGGTCGATTTGTTGAGCAAACACCACCGTATTACCACCGACATGCAGGATTTGATGCCTGTCACAATTTGAGCATGAACCAAACGCCTCAACACATTGCGGTCATCATGGACGGCAACGGCCGCTGGGCCAAAAAGCGCTTGATGCCGCGCACCGTCGGCCATGTCCGAGGTGCCGCCAATGTGCGTCACATGGTCAAAGCCTGTAACGATTTAGATATCCGCTATCTCACCTTGTTTGCCTTCAGTTCGGAAAACTGGCGTCGCCCGCCAGACGAGGTATCTGCCTTGATGGGTTTGTTTTTGCAATACCTGGAAAATGAAGTCGCTGAAATGAAAGCCGCAGGCATACGCTTGCGCGTCATCGGTGACCGCAGTGCGTTTGCGCCTCTGCTGCAATCGCGCATAGACCAGGCCGAGCAGGACACGGCGCACAACACCCGGTTGAACTTGACGATTGCTGCCAATTACGGCGGCCAATGGGATGTGCTCAACGCCATGCGCGCCTGGCAAATCGCCCACCCGCACAAAACCTTGCAAGAGATGGATGCAAACGCTTTGGCGGCGCATTTAAGTACCGCCGAATTGCCCGACCCGGAACTCTTGATCCGCACCGGCGGTGAGTCACGCATCAGCAACTTTTTGCTGTGGCAAACCGCTTATACCGAGTTGTATTTCACCGATGCTTATTGGCCGGACTTTGATTCCGCTGCTTTGAAAGCCGCCATAGATTGGTACGCCCAAAGGGTTCGCCGTTTCGGGCGTACCGATGATCAAGTCAGCGCAGAGCCGCAGTCAGCCGTGGAAAAAGCCGACAAGGCCATGCCGGATTTGGCAGCCCGCTTCAAGATCAGCTAATATCAGGGTTTGCAGGCTTAGTCATTAGTTCCGGGTGCCTGCATTCTCTCCAACGACATTCCACCCGCTGTCAACTTTCACATAGCTTTCAAAGCAACAGGTAAACCTACAGATGAAGAACGAGCCACGCACCCTACACCCACGCAAAGAAAATGCCCCTTCGCGCAGCGGTCGCTGCATTGCCCTGATTGACAGCAATTACATGGCCTGGCTGTTGCGCCAGTCCACCGACACCCCGGCTGAGCCGGAAACATACAACCGCATCGCCCTGATACCTTCTTTGGCACAAGCACTTAAAAGCGCTGGTCTGGCTTTGGACGTGCAACGCGTTTACTGGTATACAGACACGCCTGACACCCAATTTCCTCAGGACCAAATCGTTCGCCACCTCGAAGCCGCAAGCGCTGAGCCGGGTGATGTGGTGCTCCAAGCCATGTCAGCTGACATCGCCCGACTGGCTGAAAACCACGCCTGTGAACATTTGTTGATTGCCAGCGATGACGACCGCTTGACGCCTGTCATCGATGAAGCCCAGTTGCACGGCTTGAATGTGTATTTGCTGGCCGATGAATCCGCCCGTCACATGGACCAGTTGGTCAATGAAGACCCGGCCTGGTGCCGTTTGCTTGGTCAGGCAGATCGCCGCGTGCTGTTGCTGCCGCACGCCGCGCGTGAACTCACTGCCGTTCCTCGTGCGCCCGCTGCCCCGGCTGCCCCGCAAGACCCCGAGGTGGTGCGCGTCAAGCTGCAGGAAGTCGTGAGTTTGTGGTGGGACGACGAACCCGAAGACCTGCGCGAGGATTTGCGCGACGAATTGCGCGGCAGCCACGGTATTCCACAAGAGGTCGACCGCCACATGCTGCTGCGCGTGCGCCGCGCCTTGGACCGCCCCTTGAGCTTTCCCGAGAAAAAGATATTGCGTGAAATGGTGCGTGCCAAAGTGCTGGGCATTACCGAGGAAAGCCTGCCCGTATGAGCCTATTGGTGACCGGTGGCGCCGGTTTCATCGGCAGCAATTTCGTCCACACCTGGCTGGCCGGTAGCGATGAATTGCTGGTCAATCTGGACAAGCTCACCTACGCCGGTAATTTAGGCAATTTACAAGCGCTGGCGCAGGACACCCGCCATGTGTTTGTGCACGGCGACATCGGCGACCGTCAACTGGTTGAAGCCTTGTTGCAGCAACACCGCCCGCGCGCTGTGCTGCATTTTGCCGCCGAGTCTCACGTCGACCGCTCCATACACGGGCCTTTGGATTTCATACAAACCAATGTGGTCGGCACTTGTCAGTTGCTCGAATCGGTTCGTGCTTACTGGAGTGGTTTGAGTCCTGATGCGCAGCAAAGTTTCCGCTTTTTACACGTCAGCACCGACGAGGTCTATGGCAGCCTGGAACCGCAAGCCCCGGCTTTCAAAGAAACCAATCTGTACGAACCCAACAGCCCTTACGCTGCCAGCAAGGCCGCGTCTGATCACCTGGTGCGGGCCTGGCACCACACCTATGGCTTGCCGGTGCTCACCACCAATTGCAGCAATAACTACGGCCCGTTTCACTTTCCGGAAAAACTCATACCGCTGGTGCTGCACAACGCATTGGCCGGTAAGCCCTTGCCGATTTACGGTGACGGCATGCAAATCCGCGACTGGTTGTACGTGCAAGACCATTGCCGCGCCATTGCCCGGGTGTTGGAGGCGGGTCGCCCCGGGGAGACTTACAACGTCGGCGGCTGGAATGAAAAACCCAATATAGAGGTCGTGCGTACCTTGTGCTCCTTGCTTGACGAGTTGCAACCGCGCACCGACGGCCAAAGTTATGCCGAACAAATCACTTATGTGAAAGACCGTGCCGGTCATGACCGGCGCTACGCCATAGACGCTTCCAAAATCAACCACGAGTTGGGCTGGCGCCCGCAGGAAACCTTTGAAACCGGTTTGCGCAAAACCGTGCAATGGTATTTGGACAACCAGGATTGGGTGACCGCAGTCACCAGTGGTCATTACCGACAATGGGTTGACCTGCAATATGGCGGCTGAACAGGTACTGCTGTTCGGTGCCGCCGGACAACTCGGGTACGAGTTGCATCTTTGTTTACAAACTGCCGGCTATGCTGTCACTGCTTTGAGCCGACAACAGTTGGACTTCAGCGATTTGCCTGCCGTGCGCGAGCAGGTCAAGCAATCCCAGGCACGATGGATCATCAATGCAGCCGCTTACACGGCCGTTGACAAAGCAGAACAGGAAGTACAAACGGCACAGACCTTGAATGCCGACTTGCCAACGTTGCTGGCCGAAGAAGCCAAGCGCCTGGGCGCTGCGTTGCTGCACTATTCCACTGACTATGTTTTCAATGGCCGTGCTGATCGTCCTTATTTGGAAACCGATGCCACCGACCCCTTGTCTGTGTACGGACGCAGCAAGCGTGATGGTGAGTTGGGTATCAAAGCCAGCGGCGCGCGCCATCTGGTGCTGCGCACCTCGTGGGTGGTCGGCGCCCACGGACAGAACTTTCTCAAGACCATGCTGCGGCTGGCTGGCGAGCGCGACAGCTTGCGTGTGGTCGCTGACCAGACCGGCGTGCCCTCATCGGCCGACTGGCTGGCAGGCATCAGCTTGCAGGCCATGCGCCAGGCCGATCAGCATGGCTTGCAAGGTTTGTTTCACGCCACGCCCGCCGGGCAGACCAACTGGCACGCTTACGCACAATACCTGCTGGCGCAAGCCGCAAGTCTGGGATGGACTTTGAAGCTGGCGTCGCAAGACGTTGAGCCCATCAGCACCGCCCAATACCCATTGCCCGCTGCACGTCCGGCTTATGGCTTGCTTGACAGCCAAGCGCTGCAAACCCAGCTGGGACAGGCCTGGCCGCTGTGGCAAGAAGGTGTGGATAAAGTGCTCCATCAGCTGCGGCCGACTGCGTAAGCTGATTGACTTGATAATAGACGCAGATAATCACAATAGGCAGGACACACCATGGCAATCACCTCGAGAAAAGGCATTTTGCTGGCCGGCGGCTCCGGCACCCGTTTGTATCCCTTGACCCTGGCGGTCAGCAAACAACTGATGCCGGTCTATGACAAACCGCTGGTGTACTACCCCTTAAGCACCTTGATGCTCAGCGGCATCCGTGATGTATTGGTCATTTCCACGCCGCACGACACGCCGCACTATGCAGATTTGCTCGGCGACGGTTCGCAATGGGGCATGCATATCCAATATGCGGTGCAACCCAAGCCGGAAGGTCTGGCGCAGGCATTTCTGATCGGGCGCGAATTTGTCGCTAACCAACCCAGCGCTTTGGTGCTGGGTGACAATATTTTTTACGGTCACGATCTGGTCAAGCAGTTACAAAGCGCCAACCAGCGCGAAGATGGCGCCACCGTTTTTGCTTACCATGTGTCCGATCCGGAGCGTTATGGCGTGGTCAGTTTTGACGAACACAAGCGCGCTGTGCATATTGAAGAAAAACCCAAGCAGCCTAAATCTAATTTTGCGGTCACCGGTTTGTATTTTTATGACCGGCAAGTGTGTGATATTGCCGCAGATATCAAACCTTCAGCCCGTGGCGAACTTGAAATCACCGATGTGAATCGCCGCTATCTTGAGCAGCAGCAATTGAATGTGGAAACCATGGGTCGGGGCTATGCCTGGCTGGACGCCGGGACACACGACGGTCTGATGGAATCGGCGACTTTTATCGCGACCATTCAAAAACGCCAGGGTTTGATGGTGTCTTGCCCGGAGGAAATCGCTTTTTCGCAAGGCTGGATCAGCCCGGCAGAGTTGGAAAAATTGGCCCAGCCTTATAAAAGCACGGCGTATGGTCAATATCTGTTGAATTTATTGGATTAATTCTCATGCCTTATTCTGTTGAAAAAACGGCCTTAGACAGCGTTTTGTTATTACAGCCCCGGGTATTTTCTGACCCACGCGGTTTCTTTTTTGAAAGTTTTAACCAGCGTGAATTCAATCAGGCCACGGGTTTAAATCTGCTGTTCGTACAAGATAACCACAGCAAATCCGCGCATGGCGTATTGCGCGGCCTGCATTTTCAAAAACAACATCCCCAAGGCAAACTTGTACGGGTGCCACATGGCCGCATATTTGACGTGGCTGTGGATATACGCCCCGGTTCAGCACAGTATGGCCAATGGACCGGGCACATATTGGACAGCGAAAAACACCAGCAGTTATGGATACCCGGTGGTTATGCCCACGGGTTTATAGTGTTGAGCCAAACCGCTGAGGTGATTTACAAAACCACTGATTATTGGGTGGCCAGTGATGAGGATTCGATTATTTGGAATGATCCGGATCTGGGTATTGACTGGCCATTAAAAGATATTCAAGGAGAGCCGCTGCTGTCCGCAAAAGATGCAGCGGCCAGGGCTTTTATTCGGCAGCCTTGATTTCAGCAGTGGCCAATTGACCGGCAGCTTGTAATGCCTGAACCCAAGCGGGCGTGCGGCCACGACCGGTCCAGGTTTGTTCCGGGTTGGCCGGGTCGCGGTATTTAGGTGCGACTTTGCGGCCTGCGGTGGCACGTTTGGCCTTGGGCGCTTTGGCTGTCGTGGATTTGGCGGCTTTGCCTTTGCTTTTGCTGCCCAATGCTGCCGCGATTTGTTCGGCAGTCAATCCGGCGGAACGGGCCAATTGCACAATCTGGGTCAGCGCTTTGTCGTGGTTGCGCGACATCAGACGCTGTTCTTCTTTTTCCAGTTTGATTCTGGCGGCACGGATTTTTTCTAATTGGCTAGATGGGCTGACACGGGGCATATTAATCTCCTGATTAAAAAATATTTACAAACGATATTATCAGCGATATTTAAAAGCTTGTAATATTTTAATTCAAGTCATTTAAACCACTAAATATTAAAAATAATAAATTTCAAATTAAATTTGATATTTTTGGACGGGTTCACAGGCCTTGCATCACATCACCGGGCTTGGGGCACAATGCGGTGAAAACATTCATTCACAGCCATGAACCCTAACGAGACTCTTTCACAGGCGCACCGGGATCAAGCCCAGATACTGGCCCGGGCCTTGCCTTACATACGCAAATTCCACGGCAAAACCATGGTCATCAAATACGGCGGCAATGCCATGACCGACCCGGCTTTGCAGGCTGATTTTGCTGCTGATGTGGTGTTGCTCAAACTCGTCGGTATGAATCCCATCGTGGTGCACGGTGGCGGCCCGCAAATAGAAAACGCTTTGCAACGCCTGGGTAAAAAAGGCGAGTTCATTCAGGGCATGCGCGTGACTGACGCCGAAACCATGGAAGTGGTGGAATGGGTGCTGGCCGGTGAAGTGCAGCAAGACATTGTGGGCCTGATCAACCAGGCCGGCGGCAAGGCGGTCGGGCTCACCGGGCGAGACGGCGGCATGATTCGCGCGCGCAAACTGAAAATGCTGGACAACCAGGATCCCAAGGTGGAACACGATGTCGGGCAGGTAGGTGACATCACCGGCATAGACCCGAGCGTGGTCAAGGCTTTACAGGACGACGCCTTTATTCCCGTCATCAGCCCCATAGGTTTTGGTGAAAACAACGAAAGCTACAACATCAACGCCGACGTGGTGGCCGCCAAACTGGCGACCGTGCTCAAAGCCGAAAAACTGGTCTTGCTGACCAACACCGCCGGTGTACTGGACAAGGCGGGCCAGTTGCTGACCAACTTGAGCGCCAGACAAATAGACGGCTTGTTTGCCGATGGCA
>CANGCZ010000071.1 GCA_947452325.1 Comamonadaceae bacterium
AAGTCGAGCGCATTGAGCGCTACCACAGCGAACCCGCAGAAACAGAAAACGACAACCCCTTGTTCGCCGAGCGCAGTTTGTTTCGCGTCTGAAATTTCTTTAAAGCACCAAAGGTCAGTTAGCCATGTCAGTCAAACACCCCATCATCGCCATCACCGGCTCATCAGGTGCAGGCACCACCTCAGTCACGCGTACCTTTGAAAATATTTTCCGCCGTGAAAAAGTCACAGCGGCCATCATCGAAGGCGACAGTTTTCACCGCTACGACCGTTTGGAAATGCGCAAAAAAGCCGCCGAAGCCGAAAAGCAGGGCGACAAAAATTTCAGCCATTTCGGCCCGACCACCAATTTATTTTCAGAGCTTGAAACCTTGTTCCGCACTTATGGCGAAACCGGCAGCGGCAAGCGGCGCAAATATTTGCATGACCACGAAGAGGCTGCGCCCTACAAACAAGAACCCGGCACATTCACGCCTTGGGAAGATGTGCCCAGCGGTACAGACTTGTTGTTTTACGAAGGCTTGCACGGCGCGGTGGTCACGCCTGAAGTCAATATCGCCAAACACCCGGATTTACTGATCGGCGTGGTGCCCGTCATCAACCTCGAGTGGATTCAAAAACTCTGGCGCGACAAATCCAAACGCGGCTACAGCACCGAGGCCGTCACCGACACCATCTTGCGCCGCATGCCCGACTACGTGAATTACATTTGCCCGCAATTTGCACATACGCATGTGAATTTCCAGCGTGTGCCTTGCGTGGATACATCCAACCCGTTCATTGCACGTGAAATTCCGGCACCCGACGAAAGCTTTGTGGTCATCCGCTTCGCCAATCCCAAAGGCATTGACTTTCCGTATTTGCTCAACATGATCCACGATTCGTTCATGTCGCGCGCCAACACCGTGGTGGTGCCGGGCGGCAAGATGGAACTGGCGATGCAACTCATCTTCACGCCTTTTGTGTGGCGCATGATGGAACGCAAGAAAAAGGCCTGAGGCCGTTCTTTTTATTTATTTTTTTACTGGAGATTTTTCATGGCTCTCGTCTCATTGCGCCAGGTACTGGACCACGCCGCCGAACATGGTTACGGCGTACCCGCTTTCAACGTCAACAATTTAGAGCAAGTGCAAGCCATCATGGAGGCTGCGCAAGAAACCCACAGCCCGGTGATTTTGCAAGCCTCTGCAGGCGCACGCAAATACGCAGGTGAAGCGTATTTGCGTCACCTCGTGTTGGCCGCTATCGAAACACACCCTGACATTCCTGTGGTCATGCACCAAGACCATGGTGTGTCGCCTGCTGTTTGCCAGCAATCGATTCGCTCCGGTTTTTCCAGCGTGATGATGGACGGCTCTTTGATGCAAGACGGTAAAACACCGGCCAGCTACGACTACAACGTGGACGTCACCCGCCGTGTATGTGAAATGGCGCATTCGGTGGGCGTGTCTGTCGAAGGCGAACTCGGTTGCTTGGGCTCTTTGGAAACCGGTGAAGCCGGTGAAGAAGACGGTATCGGCGCGGTCGGAAAACTCACCCACGACATGCTGCTGACCGACCCGGTGCAGGCCAAAGATTTCGTCGAACGCACCGGTGTGGATGCGCTGGCCATTGCCATCGGTACCAGCCACGGCGCCTACAAATTCACCCGCAAGCCCACGGGCGACATTCTGGCCATGGATCAGATCGTAGCGATCCACAAAAGCATTCCCAACACCCATTTGGTGATGCACGGTTCCTCCAGCGTGCCTCAAGAGTGGCTGGCCATCATCCGTGAGTTCGGTGGTGACATCAAAGAAACCTACGGCGTGCCGGTCGAAGAAATACAGCGCGGCATCCGCTCCGGTGTGCGCAAAGTCAACATCGATACCGATATCCGCTTGGCCATGACCGGTGCGATGCGCCAGGCGTTTGCGCAAGACAAAAGTGAATTCGATCCGCGCAAAGCCTTGATCGCCGCTCGCAAAGCCGCTCGCGGTATTTGCAAAGCGCGTTTTGAAGCGTTCGGCTGTGCCGGTCACGCGCAAGCCATCAAACCGATTTCATTGGAAGTCATGTCCAACCGCTACCAATAGGACAAGTTCAATCTGACAAGTGGGGGCTGTCATGCGCAAACTGGTTTTTCTGGACCGGCAGTCACTCCGGGCTGAGTTGCGTCGGCCCGCCTT
The DNA here is from genome assembly GCA_947452325.1 of Comamonadaceae bacterium. Lineage (GTDB taxonomy): Bacteria > Pseudomonadota > Gammaproteobacteria > Burkholderiales > Burkholderiaceae_C > Limnohabitans. Next base: position 2,168 of record CANGCZ010000071.1, read on the forward strand.
TGAGCACCAATGGACCGAGCATGTGCAAACGCGGCCTGATCAAGTGGTCGAGCGTTTGCAAGGTGCCAGTATTGCCATCAGCAACAAAGTGCCCATCAGGCGCGACACGCTGGAGCAGTTACCCGATTTGAAAATGATCGCCATGGCCGCCACCGGCTATGACGTGATCGACATAGACGCCTGCCGCGAGCGCGGTGTCGCCGTTGCCAATATCCGCAACTATGCGGTGCACACCGTGCCCGAACATGCGTTTGCGTTGATATTTGCATTGCGGCGCAACCTGATCGCTTACAGAGATGATGTGCTTAAAGGGCGTTGGCAAACCGAAGAACAGTTTTGTTTTTTCGATTACCCGATCAGTGATTTACATGGCAGCACCTTGGGTATTTTTGGTGAAGGTGTGTTGGGACAGGCCACAGCCCACATTGCCCGTGCCTTGGGCATGAAAGTCTTGTTTGCCGACCATGCGCCGCCTAAAGCGACCGGTGTGGATTTCGTACCGCCTGAACAAGTGTTTGCCGAATCCGACATCATCAGCTTGCACTGTCCGCTCACTCCGGCTTCCCGCCATTTCATAGGCATGCCGCAGTTAAAGCGCATGAAGCGCAGCGCCTTGCTGATCAACACCTCACGCGGCGGTTTGGTGGATGAGCAAGCCCTGAAAACAGCGCTTGAAACCGGTGTGATCGCAGGCGCAGGCTTTGATGTGTTGACGCAAGAGCCACCGACAAACGGTAACCCGTTGCTCGACATCAAAACACCTAATTTCATTCTCACACCGCACGTGGCATGGGCGTCGACACAGGCCATGCAATTCCTGGCCGATCAATTGATAGACAACATCGAAGCCTTTGTCGCGGGCAAACCGCAACACTTGGTGACTTGAAGCGGCGCTCACCAGCGGCCCTGTGAAAGCGCATCCAGTGAAAAATTCAGTCGCTGTGCGATGAAGGTTTTTTCTCTAACGCCAACGCGTACAAAGCATTGCGCGGCGCACCGCTGATATCAGCGGCCAATTTCACTGCGGTTTTCACCGGTAACTCCTGTAACAGCATATCCAGCACGCGTTCTGCCTCGGCCATGCGGTCCACCTGTTGCGCGAGTGCGTGCAAAACCAGAGCGAATTCACCTTTGCTGCGTTGCGAGGATGCACTTAGCCATTCACTGAACGCATGCGCAGGCATGGTGGCAATTTCCTCAAACTGCTTGGTCAATTCGCGACCGACGGTCAGGCTTCGGTCACCCAGCGCTTGCAAATCTTTGGCCACAGCTTCGATGCGGTGCGGCGCTTCCAAAAACACCTGCGCCCTTGCGTCTGTCGCCATGGTTTGCACCCGGTGCTGACGCTCCATGGCTTTGCTGGGCAAGAAGCCGATAAACACAAAGCCATCGTCACCGGTGCAACCACTGGCGCTCATCAAGGTGGTGATGCTGCTCGCACCCGGCAAGGGCATGACCCGCAAACCCGCTTGCTGCACCAGGGCCACCAGTCGCGCACCCGGATCGCTGATGCCAGGTGTACCTGCGTCACTTAAATAAACCACCCGCTGGCCTTGTTGCAGTCGCAGAATCACTTGCCCGGCGGCTTCGGCTTCGTTGTGTTGATGCACGGCCAGCCAACTGCCACCGGGTTTGTCTACGCCGTATTGACGCAGCAGAGATTGGCTGTGCCGTGTGTCTTCGCAGGCAAGCGTGTCAGCCAGTTGCAGTACATGCAAACCGCGCAGGCTGATATCGGACAGGTTGCCAATCGGTGTGGCGAGCACATACAAACAACCGCCGGGATGCGCTTGACCTTCACAGGCCAAGTTTGCAGCAGACAGGGCGGTTTCATAACGGGAAATCAATGGCTACCTTTCAACACAAACCTAAAAACACATCGGGCCGCAGACACAGCACCAAACTCAAAGGCGATGCAGCCGAGGACGAGGCGCTGTCATTCTTGCAAAACCGTGGCTTGCAATTGCTGCAACGCAATTACCGCACATCCGGTCGCGGCGGCGGTGAGATTGACCTGATTGTGCGCGACCCGCAAGGCACCTTGGTTTTTGTCGAGGTACGCAGTCGCAGCAATGCCCGTCATGGTGGCGCACTGGCCAGCATTGGTGCACTCAAACGCCAGCGCATTGTGTTCGCCGCCAAAATGTACTTAAGGCGCTGGCCGGCATGGCCAGCCTGCCGCTTTGATGTGGTGGTGGTGCAATCCGGCGAGTTGCAATGGATACAGGCTGCGTTTGATGCCTGAGTTGTTTATCCCGCATCACTTGCTTGTCTTGGTGCAAAGGTATGATGAAGCCATGCTAGAGCAACACATTGAACAGCTGTTCATTGACAGCGCGGATTTGAAATACCAGTCAGCGCAGATTTTGAGCAAACCCATGGCCGAGGCTGTGCAGTTGATCATGGTCAGCGTCACTGGCGGCGGAAAAGTGCTGGCTTGCGGCAACGGCGGTTCGGCTGCGCTCACACAAATGTTTGCCGCCACCTTTGTCGGCCGCTTTGAGCGCGAGCGCCCTGAGCTGGGCGCCATCGCTTTAAGTGCTGACAATGTGTTGTTGACATCGGTACAACAGGAAAACGGCGTCGATCAGGTGTTTGCCAAGCAAGTACGAGCCTTGGGCCAGCCTGGTGATGTTTTGCTGGTGGTGTCTGCCAGCGGGCAGGCGGGAAATTTGCTGCGAGCCATCGATGCCGCGCACGAGCGAGAGCTCAGTGTGATTGCATTGACCGGACAAGGTGGCGGCAAGATTCGCCAGTTGTTGCGGGAAACCGATGTGCATATTTGTGTGCCGCACGACAGAAAGGCCCGTATTCAAGAAGTCCATTTGCTGGTCTTGCACGGTTTGTGCGATGGCGTAGACAATCAGTTACTAGGTGAACAGGAGAATACCGAATGAATTCCAGAAACGTGAAGGCCGGTGGCCTGGTGTTGTTGTTGAGTTTGGGCTTGAGCGCTTGCGCGCCGGTCATGCTGGCCGGTTTTGCCGGTACGGCCATGGTGGCCAGCGACAGACGCACTTCGGGTACGCAACTTGAAGACGAGACCATTGAACTGCGCGGCTCGGCCCGGGTGCGCGACGCTTTAGGCGAAAGAGCCCATGTGAATATCACCAGTTACAACCGCCAGGTGTTGCTCAGCGGTGAGGTAGCCACCGAGCGTGACAAGCAAATCGTCGAAGGCTTGTTGGAAAAACTTGAAAACGTGAAAACCGTCGTCAATGAAGTCAGCATCATGCAGCCGACGTCGCTGAGTTCACGCTCGAATGACTTGCTGTTGACTGCCAAAGTCAAGGCCGCATTGGTCGACAGTCGTGACTTGTTTGCCAATGCCTTCAAAATCGTGGCCGAGCGCGGCACGGTGTATGTGATGGGACGTGTCACTCAACGTGAAGCCACCAGCGCCACCAATGTCATTCGCAATGTGAACGGCGTGAACAAAGTGGTCCGGTTGTTTGAAATCATCTCCGAAGACGAGTTGCGCAACCTGTTGCCGCCGCCACCTGTTGAAGACAAAGGCAAAAAATAAGCAGGACTTTCCCGATACAAGCCACGGCTGAATAAGCCGTGGCTTTTTGCTTTTAGCGCAGCCGTTTGATCAAACTGGACGTGTCCATGCGGTGACCGCCCATGGCTTGCACATCGGCATAAAACTGATCCACCAGCGCGGTGACTGGCACACGCGCGCCGTTGCGCTTGGCTTCGTCCATCACCAGGCCTAAGTCTTTGCGCATCCAATCGACGGCAAAGCCGAAATCGAATTTATCGGCCACCATGGTTTTGCCGCGGTTGTCCATTTGCCAGCTTTGGGCTGCGCCTTTGCCTATGACTTCCAGCACTTGCTCCATGTTCAAACCGGCTTTTTGACCGAAGGCGATTCCCTCTGACAAAGCTTGTACCAAGCCGGCGATACAAATCTGGTTGACCATTTTGGTGAGTTGACCGGCGCCGCTTTCACCCATCAAGGTGAAGGCTTTAGAAAACGCCATGCCCACGGGTTTGGCGCGTTCGAAGGCGGCTGATTCGCCGCCACACATGACGGTCAGCATGCCATTGATGGCACCGGCTTCACCGCCGGACACAGGGGCATCGACAAAATGCACGCTTTTGGCTTTGGCAGCGGCAAACAATTCGCGGGCCACATCAGCGGAGGCGGTGGTGTGGTCTACCAGCAAGGCACCGCTTTTTGTGCCTGCCAATGCGCCATCGGCACTCAGCATGACGGCGCACAAATCGTTGTCGTTACCCACGCAGCAAAACACCATGTCAGCGCCCAGGGCTGCTTCGCGTGGTGTGGGTGCGCTGGCGTGACCGGGGAACTCGGCACACCATTCTTTGGCTTTGGCCGGGTTGCGGTTGTACACAGTGACGTGGTGACCGGCGAGTGCCAAGTGACCGGCCATGGGGTAGCCCATGACGCCTAAGCCTATGAAGGCGACTTTGGCGGGGGTGGAGGCTTCGTAGCTTTTGGGGTTGGTGCGGGGCATGGTTGTTTCCTGTGTGTGGTTTTTTCTGATCTTAATGTGTCAGATGTGCCTGTCCGCCTCCACTGCGCTGATGCTGCCGAGTTTGACCAGTTTGTTCAAGGATTGCGCCATGGTTTGCATGCCGAACTGTGCCCCGGTTTGCAAAGCATTGGGCAATTGAGCGGTTTTGCCTTCGCGTATCAGGTTGCGCACCGCCGGTGTGGCGTACAACACCTCGTGCGCTGCCACACGGCGTTGACCATCCGCGTGCAAACACAAGCTTTGTGTGACCACAGCCAGCAGTGACAAACTGAGTTGGCTGCGCACCAAGGCCTTTTCTTCGGCTGGAAACACGTCTACCAATCGCTCCACCGCTTGCGTGGCGTTTCGCGTATGCAATGTCGCCAACACCAAATGCCCGGTCTCGGCAGCGCTCAGTGCCAAACGTATGGTGGCCAAGTCGCGTAACTCGCCGACCATGATCACGTCCGGGTCTTGTCGCAAAGCGGCGCGTAAAGCAGTGTCAAAGCTGTGGCTGTGACCGGGCACGGCACGTTGTTGCACCAAACTTTTCGCGCTGGAATGTTCAAACTCGATCGGGTCTTCCAGCGTGAGTATGTGCAGCGCTTGATGGCCATTGATGTGGTGCAACAGCGCGGCCAGGGTGGTGGACTTGCCCGAGCCGGTGGCGCCGGTGACCAGCAGCAAACCGTGCGGTTGTTGCACCCATTGCGTCAGCACCGATGGCGCATCTATGTCGGCCAATGCAGGAATGCGTGAGGGAATGGCGCGCCAGACCGAGGACCAGCCGCGTTGCTGCGCAAACACGTTGACGCGAAAGCGGCCGAGTTCGGGTACTGAAACTGCGGTGTCGTGGTCTTGCTTATGTGGATCAGCACAGTCGTGTGCGTGTGCCCAATCAGGTAAGGCCGAGCACAGCAGTTGCTGCACAGTGTTTGCGCTCACCGGACTGGCATTCAGTGCTTGCAGTTGACCTAGCCGACGCACCATGGGCGGCAGACCTGCGCTCAGGTGCAAATCCGAAGCGCCTAGATACCGGGTTTGTGAAAGCCAATGCAGC
>CANGCZ010000072.1 GCA_947452325.1 Comamonadaceae bacterium
GCCGAACCATCCGGTGCGATTTTTTTCTGCGCTTTCGCTCGAAAAAAACGCCCCCTCCGATTCGGCCTGAACCATAAACCTGGTGCTAACAATATTTCACCGTCACGCAGTCAGCTGTTGCACCGCCAAATAACCGCCACCGCCATAGGCCAGCGGCTGGCGTTCGTTCATATGGATACGTTCAACCCGCCCCACAAACAACACATGGTCACCGCCCGGGTAGCTGGCCTCCAGACGGCATTCAAGGTAAGCCACACAGCCCTTGATCAAGGGCACACCGGCGATGCCGGGCGTGTATTCCACCCCCTCAAAACGGTCCACGCCCGAAGCTGCAAACCGATTAGAAACAGGCATCTGGTCCTGCGCCAAGATGTTCACCGCGAAATGCAATGCGTTTTTGTAGGTGTTGAAACTGCGAGAGCTCAGCCGCAGACTCCAGACAATCAAAGGCGGGTCCAATGACAAGGAACTGAACGAGTTGGCGGTGATGCCCTCGGGTTTGCCGTCAGCGTCCAGCACCGTCATCACCGTGACCCCGGTGACAAAGGAACCCAGACAACGGCGCAGTTCCAGCGGATCAAGTGCAGACTGAGCCGCTTCTGTAGAAATAACTGTCATGAGGGTCCGTCAATAAAGTGTTGCAAGGCTTGTCAAACCCTTGATTGTCGTTCAAGCCGCTGATGCTGGCCCCCGCAGCGTCTGAACACCCCCGCATAGGCGGTTTGTTAGCATGCCTGCCAAACCTTAGGAACCCCTGCATGACTATCAAATCCCTGCTGTTTGTCCCCGGTGACAGCGAGAAAAAAATGGCCAAAGCGGCCGGCACCGGCGCGGATGCGCTGCTGCTCGACTTGGAAGACTCGGTCTCGCATGAGCGCTTGCCCCTGGCGCGTGGCCTGGTGCTGGATTATTTGAAAAGCCATGATCGCGCTGAGCAACAAGTGTGGGTTCGCATCAATCCATTGAACACCGCGTTCTCACTGCCTGACCTGGTCGCTGTCATGCCCGGCAGACCTGACGGCATCATTTTGCCCAAGCCTTTGAATGCAAACGATGTGCGCCAACTCGACCATTTTTTAAGCGCCTTAGAACAACGGGAAGGCATCACACTTGGCAGCACACGCATACTGCCGGTGGCCACTGAAGTTGCCGGTGCCATGTTCCAACTCGACAGTTACGCCGGTTGTTCACCCCGTCTCGCCGGACTCACCTGGGGCGCGGAAGACTTGGCCACCGATGTCGGGGCCACCAGCAATAAAAAAGACGACGGTGAATTTGACGATGCGTTTGTGCTGGCGCGATCGCTGTGCCTGCTGGCGGCCTCGCACGCCGGCGTTCAGGCCATTGACACGCTGACGGTTGACTTTCGCAACCACCAAGGCTTGCAAAACGATGTGAGACGTGCACGCCGCCAGGGCTTCAGCGGCAAACTGGCCATACACCCGGACCAGGTTGCCATCATCAACGAGGGCTTCACCGCCACGCCCGAAGAATTGCAATATGCGCAGCGCATCGTCGACGCCTTCGCGCAATCCGCTGGTGCGGGCGCTTTGCAACTCGACGGCAAAATGATTGACAAGCCGCATTTGACGCAAGCCCTGCGTCTGCTGGCTACACGCAAAGGACATTGAACATGGCAGGCCTGTATTTCGAAGAATTTTCCATCGGACAAACCTTTAAGCACGCGATACGTCGCACTGTGTCCGAGATGGACAACGTCATGTTTTCAGCGTTGACCCACAACCCGGCGGCGCTGCACTTGGACGAGGAATATTGCAAAAACCACACCGAATACGGGCAACGCATCGTCAACAGTGTGTTTACTTTGGGTTTGATCGTCGGGGTGTCGGTAGGCGACACCACCCTGGGCACCACCGTGGCCAATCTGGGCTGGGACGAGGTGAGGTTTCCCAAACCGCTGTTTCATGGCGACACGGTGCGTGTGGAAACCGAGGTGCTGGAGCTGCGTGACAGCAAATCCCGGCCGCAAAACGGCATCGTGATTTTTGAACACCGGGGTTACAACCAGCACAATGTGTTGGTGGCTTCATGCAAGCGCTCGGCGCTGATGCTGCGCAAACCCGCCGACAACGCCTGAATTATTCGGGAATAATTCCTAAGTTGACAATTTAAGCCCTAAAACCAAGGTAAACCCTAGTAGGGGCATTACCTATTTGAAAAATATATGTTGCTAACATCCCGCGCAGGCGATGTTGCCTGTTTTTCTGCTTAAGGATCATTAAGTGAGCTTTAAAAAAATCTCCGCCATCACTTTGGCCGTTTCAGCGTTGGTTGCTTCCTCGGCATTCGCCCAGGACAAAAACCTGTCTACCCTGCAACGCATGGGTAACACCGACACCAACATGAACATTCCTACCATCCCCCAGGAAGGTAAGAATGCAGATGCCATCCGCGCCAACCTGAAAAAAATCAAGTTGCCCGATGGTTTCAAGATTGACCTGTACGCCATCGTGCCTGACGCACGTTACATGGCTGTTGCACCGTCTACCAATATGTTGTTCGTCGGTACCCGCAAGACCCAAGTTTGGGCTGTGACCAACCGCAACAACGGTGACGCTGCCACTGAAGTCAAACCTTTTGCACCCGCCATCAAGTTCAGCAACCCCAACGGTGTTTGCTTTACCAAAGACGGTTTCCTGGTCGTTGCTGAATCCAACCGCATTCTGCACTTCCCCGCCGCTGAATACTTCTACGAAGGTCCGGACGTAGCCGTCGGCCAAATCGTTCCTGAAGGCAAGTTGATCCCCGTGGAAGAGCAGTCTTTCAACCACACCGGCCGCGTCTGTAAAGTTGACAGCGATGGCAAGATCTACGTCACACTGGGTCAGCCTTACAACGTGCAACCCAAAGACAAAGTGGCACTGTATGAAGAAGTCGGCATCGGCGGTGTGGTTCGCTACAACGGCCTCGACGGCTCAGGCCGCATGGTTTACGCCAAAGGCATGCGTAACCCTGCCGGTATCAGCATCGGGCCAAAGGGCGACATCTGGACCACCGACAACCAAGTTGACGGTCTGGGCGACGACATTCCTCCCGGCGAGCTGAACAAGCTGAGCAAGGCTGGCGAACACTTCGGTTTCCCCTTCTACAACGGTCACTTCAAAGTCGCCGGTTCTGCTGCTGCGCCAGACCTGGCCGACATGAAAGAACCCGCTGGCAATGTGTACCCGCAAGTCGAGTTCCCTGCACACCAGGCTCAACTGGGCGTGGCCCACTACACCGGTTCCGCTTTCCCTTCCAAGTACAAAGGCGGTTTGTTTGTGGCTTCCCACGGTTCTTGGAACCGCAGCACACCTAGCGGTTACCTGATCAACTTCGTGCCAATCAAGGCCGATGGCAATGCAGGTCCTGCCGAAGTGTTTGCTGAAGGCTTCCTGGACAAGAAAACCAACCGCGCACTGGGTCGCCCGGTTGACGTGGCTAACCTGCCTGACGGCTCCATCCTGGTGTCTGACGACTACGCAGGTGCAATCTACCGCATCAGCTACACCGGTAACTGATAAAGCCTGATTCACGGGCACCTGTGCCTGTGAATGATTTGACAGCGGGGTCTCTCACGGGGCCCCGCTTTTTCACGAGGAAAAAATGAAGAGATTTGTGTTTTTGATGGCGTTTTGCGCCTTCAACAGTTTTGCGGACGACGTGGCCAGCGGTCGCGCCAAAGCCGATGCGGCTTGTGCGCTTTGTCACGGTCCAAATGGGGTAGCCACCATGCCGGGCGCGCCGAATCTGGCCGGTCAGCAAGCCATTTACCTGAGCGAACAATTGAAAAACTACCGCAGCGGCAAACGCCAGCATGAGGTCATGACCTATATCGCCAAGCCATTGACAGATGCAGAAATTACGCAACTGGCAGCCTGGTACAACAGCATCAAGGTATCAGTTGAAGCGCCTTGAGCATTCGCTCTTATCGGCCTCTTTGTTTGGCCTGATGGGCCTGGGGATGATTTTTCCTGCGCATGCCGCCAAAAGCATTCGCTTTTTGACGGCGTCCGAATTACAAGCCAGTTTGCTGTCAGCGCAGGAAGACGTTCGCTACAGCGGGCGTAACTACATCATGGGAGTGGTGGACACCTTGATGCTGACCAAATCTTCACCTATTTGTATGCAGGAACAAACCGAGATCAACCAGATCACAGACTTGGTGATACTGCAATTGCAGCAGCGGCCTGAACTGTTGCGCTACAACGCGGCCAGCGTGGTGCGCGAAGTGATGGTGGCCAATTACCCTTGTATTTGATTCTTCACGGTGTGCTTTGAATCACCGTTACGTCAGTGGCGATTTGCCCCTTGCGGCAAGCCTCGAAAATCGCTCGGCGGGCATCCGCGTTTTCGTCTGTCTCTTGCGGCCATTGCTCGCAAAAAAACGGATTGGCAGACAAACCCACGCGCCTAGATTGCATGCCCGGTGAGTCCATGCCGCTGACACAACGGTTGAACCACAAAGGCGGTCGCTCTTTGCGGACCAAAGGCGCTTGTTCATAAGCCAGTCGGTTGCAATCCCATACAGTTTGCATATCGGCGCAAGCTGTCATACCCGTCAAACAGATACAGCACACGCAAAGCAAACAACTGCGTAAGATAAGGTCAAATGCTGTCATTCAAGACAGTTTAATCTTTCACACCAACCGCGTTAGCGCAGGACATTGATCACCGTGTTGTATATCGTTGCTATTGGCTGGATGTTTGTGGTGGTTTTGATGTCCGTGGTCGAAGCCACTGCACCCAACGGCACCGTGCTGGGTGCGTTCTTTACCTTTTTGCTTTATGGCGTGGTGCCGCTCAGTCTGGTGCTGTACTTGCTGGGCACGCCGCTACGCGCCAAACAGCGCCAAGCCGAGGAAGAGCAAAAGCCGTAAATCAAAGACTGCATCAGTTAGGATTTGGCATGACTTACGACTCCACCCTTCCCTACCCGCGTGACCTGGTCGGTTACGGTCGCAACCCGCCGCATGCGCAATGGCCAGGTCAAGCTCGTGTGGCGGTTCAATTTGTTCTTAACTATGAAGAAGGCGGCGAGAACGCCATCTTGCACGGCGACCCGGGCTCCGAACAGTTTTTGTCTGAAATGTTCAACCCGCCGAGTTTTGCCGATCGCCACTTGACCATGGAAGGCATATACGAATACGGCTCACGCGCGGGTGTGTGGCGCATATTGCGTGAATTTGAAAAACGCGGTCTGCCGCTCACCGTGTTCGGTGTCAGCATGGCGTTGCAACGCCACCCCGAGTTGACCGCCGCCTTTGTCGAACTTGGACATGAAATCGCCTGCCACGGTTGGCGCTGGATCAACTACCAGCAAATCGACGAAGCCACCGAACGACAGCATATGCAAACCGGCATCAATATCATTCGCGAGATGACCGGCCACACACCAGCAGGTTGGTACACCGGGCGCGACAGTCCAAACACACGCCGCTTGTTGCTGGACCATGGCGGCTTTGAATACGACAGCGATTACTACGGCGACGACCTGCCCTTTTGGATGAGTGTGCAAAAAAGCGATGGTGCGGTGGTGCCGCATCTGGTGGTGCCTTACACACTCGATGTGAACGACATGCGTTTCGCCCTGCCCCAAGGCTATTCGCAAGCCGAAGATTTTTTTGTTTACTTGCGTGACAGTTTCGATGTGCTGTACGCCGAAGGTGAGGACGCACCCAAGATGATGAGCATAGGCATGCATTGCAGACTGCTGGGCAGACCTGGCCGTATGCTGGCCTTGCAAAAGTTTTTAGACCATATTGAAAAACACGACAAGGTGTGGGTGTGCAAACGCATAGACATTGCCCGCCACTGGAAATCTGTGCATCCTTTCAAAGCAAACAGCTGAATACTGCGAAAAAAATGAACACCTACGACAAATTAGACCAATGGATAGACGCGCACTTTGACGAGCAAGTGAAGTTCTTGCAAGAACTCGTGCGTGTACCCACAGATACACCGCCTGGCAACAACACGCCGCACGCGATTCGCACCGCCGAGTTGCTGCAAACCATGGGCATGCCAGCTGAACAGTTTGAAATTCCTGCGGCTTTGGTGCATGCACATGGTTTGACATCAATCACCAATTTGATTGTGCGCAGACGGTATGGCGAAGGACGCGTGATCGCTTTGAATGCCCACGGCGATGTGGTGCCACCCGGTGAGGGTTGGACGCACGATCCCTACGGCGCAGAGATTGAAGACGGCAAGTTGTACGGTCGGGCGTCTGCGGTCAGCAAATGTGACTTTTCCACCTTCACGTTTGCGGTCCGAGCGCTTGAAGCAGTCGCCAAACCTGCCAAAGGTTCGGTGGAATTGCATTTCACTTATGACGAAGAATTCGGCGGCGAACTGGGGCCGGGTTGGTTGCTTGCCAATGGCCATACCCAACCTGATTTGATGATGGCCGCCGGTTTCAGCTACCAAGTGGTCACCGCGCACAACGGTTGCTTGCAAATGGAAGTCACGGTGCACGGGCGCATGGCGCACGCAGCCATCCCAGACAGCGGCGTGGATGCGTTGCAGGGTGCGGTGGCTTTGCTCAACGCTTTGTATGCGCAAAACACTTTGTATAAAAACATACGCTCCCAAGTTGAGGGCATTACCCACCCGTATTTGAATGTGGGTTTGATTGAGGGCGGCACCAACACCAATGTGATTCCGGGCAAAGTGATGTTCAAACTTGACAGGCGCATGATCCCCGAAGAAAACCCGGCGCAAGTGGAAGCCAGCATTCGCGCGGTGCTGGCCCAAGCTGTCAGCGACTACAACGCAATGCGTGACGCGGATCACGCCATACACATAGACATACGCCGCATGCTCATGGCCAACGCCATGAAGCCTTTGCCAGGTAATCAACCGCTGGTCAACGCTTTGCAAAAACACGGCACAGAGGTTTTTGGTGAACCTATTCCTGCTGTCGGTACACCGCTGTATACCGATGTGCGCTTGTATGTCGAACGTGGCATCCCGGGTGTGATTTACGGTGCCGGGCCTCGCACGGTGCTGGAGTCGCATGCGAAACGCGCAGATGAGAGAGTGGTACTGGAAGATTTGCGCAAAGCCACCAAAGTAGTGGCGCGCAGTTTGTCTGATTTGCTTGCCTAAGCTTGGCGGCTTTCTCAGCGCTTATTCATGTAGTCAGGTAAGCCATGCCACGTGGTATGAAAGCGGTTGACTGTGGTTTGCGCTGCGGGCATGCGCTCTTGTAAAAACAAGTCCAAACCTGCACTCACACTGTCAATCAAAGGCACAGGGCAATGCACTTGCAAATCGGCAGCGTAACCGGCCAAACCCGCGCCACCCAAAATCACTGACTTGGCGCCAGTCTCTCCCGCTCTGACACAAGCTTGCGACAACACGCGCAAAGCCAAGTCTCTGTCGGCTAACAAGGAAGCGCCGTCCTGCTCGACGATTTCTATGTGTTGAAGTTGTTCACCAAAACCTAAGCTACCGGCCAAGCGTTGCAACATGGGCTGCCAACGCACGCCCCCAGTGACGATGGCAAACGGTCCGGTTTGCACCGCTTGCATGAAAGAAGCCTCAGCCAGTCCGCTGACCGGACAAGCACTGACCTCGCGCAAGGCAAACAAACCCGGATCGCCAAAACAAGCAATCAAAATACCGTCAGGCTGAGTGCCCGTGTCTTGCAAATACTGCGCCCATGCATCAATCAAGGCATGGGAGGC